>CBFDEE010000128.1:0-7433 GCA_965603745.1 uncultured Bacteroides sp.
CCGATAGATTTCAGGGCCGAGAACAAGGAAAAACTTCAATGGGCCATTTACCTTGGGAAATACTTCGACAGCAAGGTGTACCTGTTCAAGGCTCCGGTGAGGGACAAGGGATTAAGGAAAAAGATAAATGTGAATCTTAGCTTTGCAGTCAAGTTTCTCATTCAGAACAACCTTGATTACGAGATACATACGGGGAAGAAATCTGCCCATCTTGCCAGGGAAACCATCGAATTTGCCCAAGAGAAGAATGCGGACCTGATCCTGATCACAACCACTAAAAATATAAGCATCGCTGATTATATGCTGGGCGCAGCAGAACAGCAGATTATTGCCAATACATCCAAAATCCCAGTTATGTGCGTGAATCCACGTGCCGCCATCGTTCATATGGGACAATTCATGTGGGGGGCAAGAACCTATTAAGAATCATTTCCCGATTTTGGGTTTTTTCGTATATTTCCTTTGTATTTACAGGTATTTTGTGAGTAATGCTGAAGCAGAAATTATCACAGAAATTATTACAGAAGCTTTCACCGCAGCAGATTCAGATGATTAAGTTGCTGGAGATACCTACGCTTCAGCTGGAACAACGCATCAAAAAGGAACTTGAGGAGAACCCTGTACTTGAAGAGGGCGCAGAGGAAAAGGATACCGGTGAACAGGAGGGACTGGAAGAGGAAATTGGCAAGGATAACGAACAGGACCAGGACAAGGATGAATTTTCGCTCGAAGATTATCTGAACGATGAAGATGTTCCCAGCTATCGCCTGTCTGCCAGAAATTATTCTAAAGATGAACGTAAGGAGGAAATCCCTTTTTCAGGGGGGGTATCCTTTCATGAAAACCTTGAAGCACAGCTGGGACTAAGGAACCTTACAGAGGAACAGGAAATGCTGGCTCATTATATCCTGGGGAATATAGATGAAGATGGTTACCTGAGGAGAAAACTGAATGCAATTGTTGACGATCTTGCATTCTCGATGAATATTACCGCAAGTGAGGATGATCTGCACGATATTCTCAAAGTGATCCAGGATTTTGATCCTGTCGGTGTAGGGGCAAGAGACCTGCAGGAATGCCTTTTGTTGCAGATAGAGTCACGGAACCAGGATGAACCTGAAGTGGCCCTGGCCAGAAAAATACTGAAATATTATTTTGACGAGTTTACAAAAAAGCACTACGAGAAGATCGTCACCAGGCTGAATATTTCGGAGAAACAGCTGAAAGAAGCCCTTGAAGAGATCCTTAAACTCAATCCCAAACCGGGTAGCTCCTTCAGTGATCCGCAGAATAAAAGCATTCAGCACATCGTTCCTGATTTCGTACTCGATAACGACGAAGGAGAACTGCAGCTCAGCCTGAATGCGCGTAACGTGCCTGATCTTCGGGTAAGCCAGACTTACAGCGAAATGCTTCAATCCTATTCCGCCAGCAAAAACAATGCAACAAGGGAGCAGAAGGATGCCATCTCATTTGTTAAACAGAAACTTGATTCGGCAAAATGGTTCATCGACGCCATCCGACAGAGACAGAACACCCTTATGCTGACCATGAATGCTATTATAAACTACCAGCATGAATATTTCCTTGAAGGGGATGAAAAGCTTCTCAAGCCGATGATTCTGAAGGATATTGCAAATATTACGGAACTGGATATCTCCACCATCTCAAGAGTGGCGAACAGCAAATACGTCCAGACTCATTTCGGGATCTTACCCCTGAAGTATTTTTTCAGCGAGGGACTTCAGACCGATTCCGGGGAAGAGGTTTCCACCCGGGAGATAAAGAAAATTCTTGAAGAATGCATTGGCGGCGAAGATAAACACAAACCGCTTACTGATGAACGGCTGGCGGAGATACTCCAGGAGAAAGGTTACCTGATTGCCCGCCGTACGGTAGCAAAATACCGTGAACAATTGAATATTCCTGTCGCCCGCCTACGAAAGGAATTGTAATTGATACCGGGCTCCGATTTACACTCCCCTCCTGTACATGAAAACTATCGCAAACCTTGATCGGGAATACCATGAATACCAGGCCAGATATCTTCATGAATATTTTCAAAGAACTTAAATGGCTATATTTAAGCCTCTGAATTTTACTGGATCACAGATGGAGAAAATTTCAAAGGCCATATCTTACATATATCACCCCCTGATCATTCCCTCACTCGGGATGCTGGTACTTTATAATTCGGGCACCTATCTTTCCTACCTGCCTTTCGACATGAAAAAATGGATGCTGGTGATCGTTTTCCTGTGTACCTTTGTAGTCCCGCTCGCCTTTATCCCCATTCTGCTGTACCAGAGGATTATCATGGATGCAAGGATGGATTTACGCAGAGAACGATACGTACCACTTGCACTCAGCTTCATCCTGTATATGTTCTGCTATTACCTGATCCGGCGGGTTTCCATTCCTCATGTGTATCACTCATTCCTTCTGGCCAGCCTTCTGGCCCTTCTGGCCACCCTGCTGATCAACATTAAATACAAGATCAGTATCCACATGGTGGGGGCCGGGGGAATGGTAGCCCTGATCGGATACCTGGCTTTTTCCCTGAAGGTTGACCTTCAGTTTTATCTGGGAATTGCCGTTGTTCTCGCGGGACTCACAGGCACTGCCAGGATAATCCTTAAAGCTCACACACCGGATGAGATCTATACCGGGTTCCTCGCGGGATTCGCCGTTGTGCTGCTCACTCTTGTTCTTAATTAGATCTTTGTTTCTGTTCCAGGAAGGTCCTTATAATTACTGGCGGTTAAATGCAAGCAAAATAAGCACCCCGGACTCCGTTAAAACAAATTTCCGGGATTACGTGGTGAACTGTCCGCCAGCTAAATTCCGTTTAGTTCCGGTTCAAAGAGATCCTCAACGGGGAAGCTGAACGTTGGATTAAACCCGGCAAGTTTTTCCAATGCCGATTCAATATCCAGTTCGTTCTGGCTGCAGGCCAGGAACAAACCCTTTTCAGACAGGTAATCTGCCAGGTACTCCTGCTCGGTCTGTCCCGGGGTGGGGATTATCAGTGCTTTTTTTCGCATGAGGGCCAGGTCCATAATGCCGGTATACCCTGCCCTGCAGATCACGTACCTTGCTGAAAGCAGGAGGTGCCTGAGATCGGCGGCGGTGAGATGGCTGTAGGTGCTCAGGATTGAACTCAAATCGACACGCCTGGACTTGCCGGGCTGTCCCAGCAGGACAACACAGCTGCCCTTAATAGCTAAAACCTGTTTCAGGATGATTTTCTGTAAACTGCTGCGCTGGGGTTCGGGACCCGACAACAGGACCACAAGATCAATACTCCGGGCAGGAGGAAGCCCGGGATGGACAGTAAGATCCGGAGCATATGTTTCCGGGATTTGGTCTGCCGATACGCCATTCGCGGAAAGCTTTCCGGCATCACGGACAAATCTTGAAAAGGCCCCTATGAATACAGTATTGCCCGGAATCCTGTATCGATGTGACAGATCGCCTGATAAATTCATCTCTCCAGGAAAATCCGGTATCCAACACCTGTCGAATTTACCTGTGAAAGCACGTAGCACCAGGTAAGCCGGGTATTCCAGAAATCTGGCAAATCGCGGAAGTCGAATGCTCAACTGATGGCTAATCAGAATGCTTTTTATTCCACGGTTCCACAGACCATAACGGTTATCAGAAATAATCACGTCGGGGCGAACGCGATCAACAATCCGTTTAAGGATGAAATGCTCGGCAATGATCTCACAAAGGAGGAGTGGTGACAAAAGCGTAATTTTCAGCCAGGCGGGCAGGAATCTTGAATACCGGATCCTGACATGGGAGCGGAAACGTATCATTTCCAGTTCAGGGAACTCGGAACGCAGCAGTTCATAAGCTCCCCCGTCACAAGCCAGGATCTCTTTGTGATGCCGGTTCACCAGCCGTTGTATGATCGCCACATCCCGGGATGCATGTCCGAGTCCCCAGTCCAGGGGACAAACAAGTATTTTCTTTGTATGATTAATGGTTTCGGCCAAGAGTATACTATTATCCTGATATCATCGACAGTCCGGCAATTCCGCAACTTACAGGAGAATTATAAAATTAGGACTTTTTACCGTGATCCGGCTCCTATCCGAACACCGATGTCTCAATACCAAGCTCGGAGATCCGGGCGGCAATGTCTTCCAGTTCGGACACATCTATCTTGCTCAGGGTGCTGATGGGAGTGTCACGTGCTATGGTATAAACCTGAACCTCGGCGGGACGGATCTCATTATAAAGAGCCATCAGGGCGTTTATCTCTTCCTCTGTAGTATTATCGATCAGGAGGCCTTTGTGGGATCCGCGTATAAACAATGTCTGGATGATCAGATTCCGGTCAAAGAGTTTCAGGTTCCGGATGATATCATCAAGTGTTATGTTTGCCGGTGGCTGATTAAGCCGCCGGAATGTATCTTCGAAGCCTGTATCGAGTTTCAGAATGTTGCGGTCAGCCCTGGAAAGGGCTTCCTTGATGCCTTGGCGGTGGGCCAGGGAGGCGTTTGAAAGGACCACGATTTTACTTTCCGTGCTGTATTCATCCCGGATCCGTATCGTATCATCAATGATCCCTTCAAAATCAGGATGCAGTGTGGGTTCGCCATTTCCGGCATAGGTCAGTGAATCGGGCAGAAATCCTCCACTCCTGAGTTCTTTCAGTTTTTTTCGCAGGCTTTCAGCAATCAATTCTCGCGGGGGAAATCCATCCGACGGAAGATGCCGCTCATTGGTCCATCCACATTCGCAGTAAATGCAGTTAAACGTGCAGACCTTGCGGTTTACGGGAACCAGGTTGATTCCAAGAGATACGCCAAGCCGGCGGCTGTTTACAGGACCGAATATCACATCTTCAAACAGAAAAGTGGCCATAGATGATCTGTGCTTTTTAGCGGCCATAAAGATATATATAAATTGGAATCCGGCGTGTAGGCGGTAACCGGCTGCTGATATCCGGCATGAGGGAATGAAATGGATTATGAAATCCGGCACGGAGGTATGATATATATCATTGCCTGCGGGGGACCCAGGGTCTATTTTTGCTTGTATTGGATTCTCCCTAATAGAGAAGGTTATGACAGGCAAATACAGCTGGAAAGAGGAATATAATACGGGCGTCAACTTCATTGATGAGCAGCACAGTTATTTTTACAAGATCATTGTGGATCTGGAGGAATACCTTGAAAAGGGTGTTTGCAGGGAATCTGCTTCCAGCATCTTTTTCAGCCTGGTTCATTATGCTGAACATTACCTGATCCAGGAGGAAATCTATTTCAAGGACTATCATTCTCCGAACATAAACGAGCATAAAGAACTGCATACCGCATTCATTAACCGGGTGATCCAGTTCAAGAACGATTATGAACATGACATCGGGCACACCTGCCAGACCATGCTGGAGTACCTGCTGGCCTGGTTCGACAACCATATTCTGAATTACGATAAGGAAGCCATTGGCTACCTCAGGGGGAAGGGACTTTAAGCGGGACTTTCACAACCATTTCTTTCCGGGAAAACCTGCCAGGGACCTAAACCAGCACTTTTACCGAGGCCTTTTCAGCCATTTTTTCGATGTCCGCATCTAGGATCATTCCGGCCTGTTCCTCATTCAGGCTTATTGCAGGCAGAAATCCCGATATAAGGTTCAGTCCGGGCTGCTTACCGGGCTCAATGCTTCCCAGGTCATCGTCTTCAAAGATTGCCTGCGACGCCTCATGCGTAAACGCGGGAAGGAGTTCTTCAAATCGCCCCGCGGAACGGAACGACAGCATTTGCCGGAAGATATTCAGCGATGGAACGAAACCTTTGCTGTAATCCTGCAGGGTGGAGG
Source organism: uncultured Bacteroides sp. (assembly GCA_965603745.1). Lineage (GTDB taxonomy): Bacteria > Bacteroidota > Bacteroidia > Bacteroidales > SM23-62 > SM23-62. The sequence goes on from CBFDEE010000128.1 coordinate 5,834, forward strand.
CGTGGTGGTGCGGGGGACTGATATTCATATGGGATGAGGAATACTCATTAATATATCCGGAAAGCCCGGCATAGCTTTTCACGCGGGAACAGTCCGGATGCAAACAGGCTGCAAGGGAACATGAAAGGTTGAATTCATTCCAGGCATGACTTACAAGGTCTATACCGCGGTTAAAAATCTCGTATTCGTCTTTAGCCTGTTCAGGGCAGAGCTCGATAACCGGGTGATATTTTATGGGACTGCCCTGCATCAGTTCAAGATCCCAATCGGTGACAGAAGACTGTGCAAGCACAAGTCCCACTCCCTTAATCCCATTAAGGGAAAGTCCCCTGTCGAGATGCTTCAGAGAATCCTCTACCCTGAAGGAATCATCCGTCCGCAGCCATGGCAGAATAAAACCCGGCACAATCCATCCCTGATAAAATTCAAGTCCGGGTTCTTCCCGCAGAATCCCACCGGTATCAACGAGTTCCAGTATTCGCCCTTCCTCATCGAGGGTGATGATCCCGTTCCTTAGGGGTGGTGAGGATATCGGCAGGATAAGATTAGCGGATATCTTTCTCATGACCGATGGATCGCAATTCCGAATTCTTACGAAGTGAATCGGAGATCAGGGTTAACTGCATAACAACGTCGTCATAGATCTCGGTAAAAAGAACGGGATGGCGGGAGTACCAGGCAATGCTTGAATCAAATTCAACCCTGGTGATACCGTGTTTATCAAAAATGTATCCATGGGTGTCGATGGAATCCACCTCCCTTGACAGAGTCCTGTAGGCATGTGATGTCTGGATGGAATTCAGCAGGTGCATATCCACAAGAACGGGTACCAGGGTTTCGGGAGGAATAATGTCTTTCCCGGGCTTGCTCCGCTTGCATGCTGTCAGGGCAAGAATGATGATCGCTGCGTATATTAACCTGCGCATAAAAAAACAGCTAATTATATCAGAGGTAAAGATAATTACTTGATATCGTTAAAACGATAGCCGAACATGATTTCGTGTGTACCGGTATTGTACTGGCTGAGCCCGGAGAGGGTGATATCATAGGAATAACCGAAATATATCCTTTCTTCATAAGAGTATCCCAACAGCACCGATATAGCATCACCGGTCCGGTAGGAAAGTCCCAGCCAGACCATATCCTGCCAGATAACCCGGGCATTCAGGTCGAACTGCACAGCCTTCGGGGCAGTACCCTTCAGCATGGCACTGGGTTCGATCTTCCAGTCCGGATTGAATTCATAAAGATAGCCTCCGGTCAGGAAGAAATGGGTTTTTAGCTTATTGATGCCTGTGCCGGGTTCGTACAGCTTTAGCTTGGTATTTATGAGCTGGGCCGTTGAAAAGCCCGCCCAGAAATCACGATGATAAAGATAAACTCCGAGGTTGGCATCCGGAACCCAGCTGGTATGGACTTCACCCTGCAGGGCCAGGTCGCTGGGATCCTTGAGGGTGATCTGGGTGCCGTCGACGCGGTATTGCATAAGGCCGAGAGACAATCCCATAGAAAGGCGGATATCCGGCATCACCTCGATATTATAAGCGTATACACCTGTAAGGGAAGTGCGGCTTGTGGGACCGGTAATATCGTGGTACAC
>CBFDEE010000129.1:0-7428 GCA_965603745.1 uncultured Bacteroides sp.
ATCTTATGAGATGATTTATACGATTGATTTCTACTCTAATTCCTTGATCATAAGATCAATTCCCTGTCTGATAATGGACTGTATTTCGATTTTGGAGGGACATATGAATTCACACAGTGCAAAATCCTCCTCTCCTACCTCGTATATCCCGAGTGCTTCCATCTTTTCAATATCATCCACCAGGATTGCCTTGAGAAGCTGCATGGGATAAAGGTCCATCGGCAGGACCTTCTCGTATTCCCCGGTAAGTACAAAAGGTCTGACCCCGCCCTTCAGATTGGTATCGATCTTGTATTCCTTTCGCGGAGAAAGCCAGGTAGGAAAACTGTGCGACAGGCTGAATTTTCTGAAGCCAGGCGTGATCCAACCGAACATCTCAAAATGGTCCCCTTCAGGTAGGATCGTCAACTGGCTGTCATAGTAGCCCAGATATCCTATTTTATTGATACGGGCTCCTGTCAGGGCATTTCCGCTGATGTATCTCAGGTTGCCTCCGTTCACATTGTCCTTCATGAAAGTCTCTATGGAGGTTCCTCCGTGTACCTTATAATAACGGGGTTTTATAACTTCCGAACCGGTCAGGGCTATGACTTTGGTGGCATTGTATTTACCGGTCTCGAAAAGCCGTCCGATCATAATTACTTCCTGGGGACCTACATACCATACTGTATCACCCTTCTCCACCGGATCGATGTGATGTATCTGTATACCCGGAAGTCCCGCAGGATGAGGCCCCTTGAAATAATGGATGTTCACACCTTCGGCGCCGGTATATACATCCGAAGGAGGATATGAGGAATTCAGTGAAAGATGGATCTCCCCTCTGGTCAGTTTTTTCAGGGCTTCTACGCCCGTTTGAAATGCCTTATTCTGGCCCTTAACGACAAAATCCATATCAGGTGCCAGCGGCGATGTATCAAAGCCCGAGATAAAAATGGCCTTGGGCTCGGTTTCGGGACGGGCAATGACGGCATAGGGCCGCTGCCTGATGGCCGGCCAGAGTCCTGCGTCGAGGATCTTCTGCCGGACCTCTTCAGGACTCATGCTGTTCGGATCGCCGGCCTTGAAATCAAGTGACTCATGTTCCCCATCCGACTCAACGACGACTTCCAGGATGCGGCGCCTCTCCCCCCTGTTTACAGCTTTAACCACACCACTGACTGGCGAGGTGAACTTGATTTCAGGTCTGATTTTATCAAAGAAAAGGACTGAGCCCGCTTTTACCTTATCATCAGGGCGGGCGGCCAGTTTCGGAGTAATCCCCGGAAAATCTATAGGCTTGGTAGCGTAAGTTGTGGCAGGTTCTGCCTGTGAAATGATTTTTTCAGCTGTTCCTTTAAGTTTGATATCAAGACCTTTTCTGATCTTAATTACCTTGGACATGGAATAATTTTTGATTAGCAAAAAACGTTTGACAAAAATAGGTATTTTTAGAATTCCTGCAAGATGGACCGCTTGAGTATCAGTACATAATTTCTCACATGTATAATTTTAATATGTTGAGATTTAGATGCTTGATCGGCCAGATATTGCGGGCTGCTTCAGAACATTAGTATATGCGAATGATAAAGTTTATTTTCAATCTAAATAAGTCCGGGGTAATCGCCCTGTTATTCCTGCAGCTTATTCTGCCGGTTCTCCAGGGCCAGGAAGCTTTTTACGAGGATAAGATCTACCGTCCCGGCATTAAAAGCCTGCAGCTGCACCGGTTGGGATGGGACCTGAGCTACCCGGTCATCGAACTGAACAGCCAGGACCGCCTGAGCCTCAGTTTTGATGATCTGACCGACCAGGTAAGGAACTACTCGTATACCCTGGAGCATTGTGATGCAGACTGGCATCCAAGCGGCCTTCCCGTGGAGGAGTATATGTCCGGTTTTGCACAGCAGCCTGTACAGGATTATTCCCTTTCCTTCAATACCTATGTAAATTATATACATTACAGGGTCTCCTTCCCGAATGATGATATAAGCATCCTGCTGTCCGGCAACTACGTTATTAAGGTCTTCGAGGATTTCGATGAGAGCAAGCTGGTCCTGGTCCGCCGTTTCTCCGTCTCGGAATCCGTTGCCCATGTCAGCGGTAATGCTTCTCAGTCCGCCATGAACGAGTACCGGGATGACGGTCACCAGGTAAATTTCAAGGTAAACCTCGGGTCCCTGAGCATCCACGATCCTTACTCGGAGATCAAGGTTGCCATCCAGCAGAATAACCGCTGGAATATGTCTATCCGCAACCTGCAGCCGCTTTTCGTAAGGGAAAATGAACTGGATTACACACATCAGTCCGGGAATATATTCAAGGCAGGCAATGAGTACCGGTACTTTAATATCAAGAGCATGAGGTATATGGCAGAAATGGTGCAGAATATTGACTACCAGCCTCCTCATTACCATGTCTACCTTTACCCGGATGCCCCACGGGACAATGGCAGATACTTCTACCGGGAAGACCTGAACGGAAGGTTTTATATTGAAGTCCAGGAAGGGGTGAACAGGGATACCGAAGCGGACTATGTGCATGTGCATTTCAGCCTGCCCATGGAAGCTCCGCTGGTGCACGGGGAACTGTATGTATCCGGTGCGCTCAATAACTGGGAATGCAATGACGTCAACCGGATGCAGTACAATCTCGGGAGCAAGGCATACGAACTGGATCTAATGCTGAAGCAGGGATACTACAATTATGAATACGTATACATCATGGAGGATTCACGGTTCCCCGACGCTACCTATCTGGAGGGAAGCTATTATGAGGCGGAGAACGACTACCTTGTCTATGTCTACCTGTCTACGAACACCTCCCGCTATGACCGCCTGATCGCCTGGCAGATCCTGAATTCAGTAAGGAAATAGGCCCTGAATATTCATGAACAGCGCCTTCAACAGAATACAGACTGAAGGCATTATTAGAAAAGCCGCCTCCCAAAATATCGGCACCTCAGGATTGTTAAACCGCTGCTACCTCGCTTCGCAAGGTCAGGCAGCTTGTTTAACAATCCGTCGGTGCAGCACCGATATTTTGAAGCGGCGTTCAAATGATACCGGAAGGATGCTGTTGAAGATGCCGTTCAGAGTCCGATTTCAGGGCCGATTTCCTTCATGGCATTCAGGCTGATCTCTACGAATTCGGGCAGGGGAATGCCGATCTTTTCGCATTCCATGATGTTTTCTCGGCTGACCGAGGCGGCGAAGGCTTTTTCCTTCATTCTTTTGGTGATGGATTTAGGTTTCACGGAAGCGATTTTCCGGTCCGGGTAAACAAGGGCGGTCGCATAGATAAGGCCGGTGATGGTCTCCCCGGCAGCAAGTGCATGCTGGAATTCCGTTTCCCGGGGCATGCCAGTGGCCATCTCGTTATGCATCCGAATGGCATCAAGGATCTCCCTGTCAAGGTCATAATCCACCAGTAATTCTTCTGCCTTCAATGCATGAACGGCCGGATCGGCACCGGTGAGTTCCACGTCGATATCATGCAGCAATCCTGCCAGTCCCCAGTCATCCTCATTCCTGCCAAGCCTCCTGGCAAGGGCCCGCATGACGGCCTCCGACGACAGGGAATGGAAGATCATTTTCTCGTTCTTAACGTGCTTTTGAAGATGGTTCCAGGCCTCATCTCTTGTCATGATGCAGATTTATTTGTATTCTTCTGGAACAAATATAATTTTTGTACCTGGATTTTATCGCATGCACATTATGGGAAAAAAGATTAATGCACAGATCACTATCGAGGAACTGGTCGAAACAATCCCTGCCTCGGTAGCATACCTTTCCCGCAAGGGGATCAAATGCATAGCCTGCGGAGAACCTATATGGGGGACCCTGGAGGAAGCGGCCCTCGAAAAAGGATTCGGAGAGGCTGATATCAAGGGCTTTGTGGCTGACCTGAATGCCCTGGACGGAGCATAGTTTTGGAAAAAAGCATGAAAATGATTCAATTTACACTCAGAATCACGGAAAATGGTTTTTCTTACACGCAGAGAAATATTTAATGCGGCACACCGCCTGTACAGGCCGGACTGGACGGATGAGAAGAACAGCGAGGTGTACGGGAAATGTGCCAATCCAAACTGGCACGGGCATAATTATATCCTGCTGGTAACGGTAAAAGGCGACCTGAAACCCGACCTGGGCTATGTGGTTGACCTGAAGACACTGAGCAAAGTGATACGGGAGACCATTATCGAGAGACTCGATCATAAAAACCTGAACCTCGAGGTGGATTTTATGCAAGGGAAGGTCGCTTCGACGGAAAATATTGCCATGGCCATCTGGGATGAGCTGGAACCGGAGATCGGAAAGCTTGACGTTGAACTTCACAGCATCAGGCTTGAAGAGACCGAGAATAATTTTGTAGAATATTTTGGATCTTAAGAGATACATTCATGGAAGTAGTAAATAACGGGCTCGGCTCTTCTGAAAATGAAGGATACAACCGGGTCGACAAATTTGACGATCAGAAGACCGAAAAACTGACCGGTCTGTACCGGGAGGTTCTCAACACCCTGGGTGAAGACATTGCCAGGGAAGGACTGGAGGAAACTCCCCTGAGAATGGCAAAATCCATGCAGTTCCTTACCCAGGGATATGGCATTCAGCCGGAGGAAATCGTGAATTCGGCCAAATTCAGGGAGGACTACCAGCAAATGGTAATCGTTAAGGATATCGATCTTTTCTCCATGTGCGAGCACCACCTGATCCCTTTTCTCGGCAAGGCCCATGTGGCATACATACCGAACGGCCATATAACGGGACTAAGTAAGATTGCCCGGGTGGTGGAAGCCTATGCCCGCCGGCTGCAGGTGCAGGAAAGGCTCACCATGCAGATCCGCGATTGCCTTGAATCCACGCTCAAGCCCCTCGGTGTCGCAGTGGTCATCGAGGCAAAACATCTCTGCATGGTTATGAGGGGTATACAGAAACAGAATTCCGTAACTACAACCTCTGCATTCACCGGTGAATTCCTGAACAAGGCAAGTACCAGGGAGGAATTCATAAGCCTCATCGGTGCCACACTTATCTAGGGACCGGTAGATGTCATATTTTCAGCTAAATTTGTCCGAGCAAATTATAATACAATGAAGGCATTTGTATTCCCCGGGCAGGGGGCACAGCATCCCGGAATGGGAAAGGACCTGTATGAACAGTATGGCGGGGCCCGGACCCTGTTCGAGGAAGCCGACGAGATCCTCGGTTTCAACATTACCCGGCTGATGTTTGAAGGAACCGAAGAGGACCTTCGCCAGACACGGGTAACCCAGCCTGCAATTTTCCTGCACTCGGTCATACTCGCAAGCACGATCGAAGATTTCCAGCCGGAAATGGTCGCCGGTCACTCCCTGGGTGAATTTTCTTCCCTGGTTGCCAACCGTGCGCTTTCCTTCGGGGACGGACTTCGCCTGGTGGCCGCCCGTGCTACGGCCATGCAAAGAGCCTGTGAGATAGAACCTTCCACCATGGCAGCGATCATTGGGATGGAAGATGATGTGGTTGAAGATGTCTGCCGAAATATTGATGATATCGTAGTGCCGGCCAATTATAACAGTCCAGGACAGATCGTAATTTCAGGATCCATCCCCGGCATCGAGGCCGCCGTAGCCAGGCTTTCGGAAATGGGCTCAAAAAGAGCCATTAAACTCATTTTAGGAGGCGCCTTTCACTCACCTATCATGGAACCTGACAGGCAGGAACTTGAAGCCGCTATCGTTTCAACACCCGTCGAGGAACCCATTTGTCCCGTGTACCAGAATGTCACGGCCGAACCAACCTCCGATCCGGAAACCATTCGCCAGAACCTGGTTATTCAGCTTACCGCACCTGTACGGTGGACACAGACCGTGAAAAACATGCTCCGCGACGGTGCCTCATCCTTTACGGAAGTCGGTCCCGGGAAGGTCCTCCAGGGATTAATTAAGAAAGTTGACAGGGATATACCCGCCGACAGCGCTTAGGTACCCGGAAACCGGAAGGTCGCATACCCAAGGGTAATGGTCCGTATTCCCCAGGATGACCTGAGCATCTACCCGGCTTCGGAGATCTTCAGGAGCATTTCCTTATTGAGGATTTTCACTGTCCTGCCCTTGAGGCTTATTAATCCGTTCTCCGTGTATTCATGCAGTATCCTGGTCACGGATTCCCGGGTGGTGCCAATTAATGCTCCCAGTTCCGTGCGGGTAAGGGATAATCTGAAAGTGCCTGAATTATATATTTTATCGGAGAAAAACAACAGGGTCTCAGCTAGGCTTCCGTGGAGTTGTTTCTGCGTTTTATTCACGCATCTTTCGAGATGATCAAGAAGATCCCTGCTCAAGCTGATAATTAGTTCCCTGGAAAAAAAAGAATTTGTCAGTAACAACTCGTTAAAAACATGGAGATCAATGAAACATACGCTGGTTTTTTCCAGGGCAGTGCAGGAATATTGATGCATCCTGCCTCCCATCACTGAAGCGACACCGATGTATGCAGGAGCCTTGGTGATTTTCAGTATCTCATCCTTCCCGTTCGGGCCGGTCATATGCTCCTTTACCAGCCCGGATTTAATATAGACAATATTGGTAGTGAAAGCTCCCTGCTTAATGATATTTTCCCCTTCCTTAAAAGAGATCCTTGCACAATTGCTGCTCAGTACAGCCAATTCCTCTGAAGTCAGCTTTTCTGCAGGAAGGGATTTTACAATACAATCACTGCATCTTATCTCCGGTTCATCCATTGCGATAACAAATTGAAACTTAGTACAAAATTAATTAAAATGTGATGAATGTCTCAGTAATGCCGTATTAAATATCACAATAAGACGGGCATAAACATCACGTGCTTGACATCATATCGCTGTACAATAATGATGATTTTTGGGATGTCACTAATTTATCATCAAAACAATATCATTATGGCACAAAAAATGACAATGGCACTTTTTTCAGGTAGTGTCGATAAACTTACATGTGCAGGAGTAATCCTGAGCGGCGCAGCAGCTGATGACATGGATGTGGATATTTTTGTTCTGCTTATGGGAGCCAGGGCATTCAAAAAGGAAAATGTTAATGAGAAGGGTACTCTTGCTGAATTGCCCCACCTGAAAGATGAGTATTTTGCATCGCTTGAAAGGCTGAAGGTTAATACATGGATCCAGTTCTTCAAGGAAGCCAAGGAGCTTACCAATGTAAAAGTACATGTCTGCGGATTGGCAGGTAAGATCTGGGGAGGCGAAAAACTCGAGGATTTCAATGAACTGGCCGATGATATCTGCGGTATCGGGGAATATATTGCTTCTGCTCAGGAAGCGGATGTGCACCTGTTTATTTAATCAATAAAATACGAAAACAATGGAAACAAGTGAACTAAAAGCACTTACGGTCGACAAAACGGTCGACGCAAGGGGAACAGCATGCCCCGGTCCCCTGCTGGCAGCAAAAAAGGAGATTGCCAATAT
>CBFDEE010000130.1:0-7376 GCA_965603745.1 uncultured Bacteroides sp.
GACACCCGGACATGCAACCCTGAAGATTTTCTTCTGTCTTTCCAGTTAAAACAGATCAAAAAAACACTGCACCAATGAAAAAAATACTTGTTTCTGCCCTGTTATTGCTTGCCCTCCTTGGGGTAAGGGCACAGGATAATGATTATCAGAATAATGGACTACAGACCATTTTTAGCGGGAATACCAGGATCAGCGGATTCGGGGGACCCACAATGAGTTTCACCACCATGAAAGGACAGTTTGCCCATATGATGGGAGGAGGCGGGGGTGTTCTGCTGGGAGATTTCTTCTTCGGAGGGTATGGCGAAGGACTAACCACCAGCGTTCCGTCCGGCATTTACCAGCTTGACTTCGGACATGGCGGTCTCTGGACCGGATATTCCTTTATGGCAAATAAAGCATTTCATCCTGCTATTTCGGCCCAGATCGGATGGGGATCTGTATCCGAGCAGGATTATGATTTTGCCAACCTGTCAACAGATAACATTTTTGTCTTCAATCCTGCCCTTGAGCTCGAAATGAACTTTGCCAGGTTTTTCCGGCTTGGTGTCGGGGTCCATTACAGGATCGTTACGGGGGTTAATTCCGGGATGCACAGCAGCAATATTGAAAATTCTGATCTGTCAGGTCCTGGGGCTCAGCTTACTTTTAAATTCGGCTGGTTCTAGAATTCACTTTTCAGACATATATATAGTGTGATTATAGCGCGGGGATCTCCAACTCTGGAGTCCCCGCGTTTTTTTTACCCATATATGGTTAAAAATTATAATTTTAAACCGTGCATGATTTCATTATAATTGGCTCCGGCTTTGGCGGCAGCGTTTCAGCCCTTCGACTTGTTGAAAAGGGTAAAAAATATACCCATAAGGACTTCCCCAGGACCAACTGGAATCTGAGAAAATATCTCTGGATGCCCTCACTCAGGTTTTTCGGTTTTCAGAAACTCAGTTTCAAACGACATGCTACCATTCTTTCAGGTGTCGGGCTGGGAGGGGGAAGCCTTGTATACGCAAATACACTGTTTCATCCCCCGGATGATTTTTTTTACCATCCTTCATGGAAAAACTTTGCCGACTGGAAAAAGGTACTCGATCCCTATTATAAAAAAGCCGCCCGAATGATGGGGCGTACCAGTTACGACAGGCTGAACCCGGAAGATATCATGCTTCGTGAAGTAGCAGAGGATATGGGAAGGTCCGATACTTTTAACAATGTTCAAGTGGGTGTGTATCTTGATGAGGATAAGGAAGAGAAGGATCCTTATTTCGGGGGACTCGGGCCTTTGAGAAAACCCTGCACCGAATGTGCCGGATGCATGGTGGGTTGCCGTGAGAATTCCAAAAACTCGCTGGACAAGAATTATCTGTATTTTTCCTCGAAAATGGGAGCAGAAATCCTTACCGAGACCCGGGCTGTGAGAATTGATTATGAGGAGGGTGAATACCGGGTCATAACAAAATCTGTAACTTCATTTTTCCGGCGCAGGTCCGCGGAGTTCAGGAGCCGGGGATTAATTCTCGCCGGAGGAACCCTGGGCACGCTTGAATTACTGCTCAAACAGAAACACGGGTATAAAAGCCTTCCCGGACTTTCAGACAGGATCGGATCGGGAGTCCTTACAAACTCGGAAACTCTCTGCTCGGTTTCTTCCATACCGGGAAAAATGAATAATGGCCTGTCCATTACCTCGGTTATGAACCCGGATGATAATACCCATATTGAAGTCGTAAAATACCCGGACCGGTCAAATGCGTTGAAAATATTCTTCTGGTTATCGGCAGGTGGTTCCAGGTGGAACTTTGTCCGCGTCCTTAAACTCCTGTCAAATATGCTGAAAAACCCACTCAAATTCCTGAAAATGGCATTTGATATGAGCTGGTCCACGAACCTTGTTATATTCCTGGTGATGCAGCATATTGAAAACGCAATGGCGCTGAAATGGAGAAAAAATCTTTTTAGAGGTAAAATGATCATTGACAATACGGGAAGCAAGAAAGTCCCAGCATACATTGATATTGGCCAGAGGGTCATGGAAAGCTATGCTGAAAAATCAGGTGGCATCGCCCAGAATATAATACTCGAGGTCCTGTTTAACAGGCCAACCACCGCTCATATCCTGGGAGGCTGTCCGATGTCTGAAGAGTCTGGTACGGGAGTTGTCGATCCAGGACTCAGGGTTCACGGATATGATAATATGTATATCGTGGACGGCTCAGTCATACAGGGAAATATCGGTGTTAACCCAAGCTTCAGCATACTGGCCATGGCGGAGTATGCCATGGACAGGATCCCCGAAAAAGAGGGCAATTTGTAAGTTTCGCTCGAAAAACAACTGGAAGAGATAGTATGATCCGTCACATTTCCCTGATAAAAATACTGTGCAGCATACTGTTGTTATCCTTTTCCCTTGCCGGCTCATGCAGGCAGGGATTGGATCCGGTTCAGGAAGAGCAACTCATCCAGACGATTCCTTATCTTTATGATATTCAGATTGACGGGAAACCTGGGGACTGGCCGGAGGAGTATATCCCACTGCGATTACTGTCTGACATATACGGAAACATTCCTGACCCTTCAGATTTTTCCGCCCGTTTCAGGCTTGCATGGGACCGGGAGGGCCTCCTGGTACTTGCTGAAATAAACGATGATTTAAGATTCGAAGACCCCGGTCGTTTCTGGAACGGAGACGGGATGGAAATTTTTCTCAGTCCCCGAAAAGGTTCCTTTGACATCGTCCAGATCTCGGTACGCCCATCATATGACCTGGACGATCCAGCTGCCGCTGTACAGTATTATGATCACAGAAAATCCGAGAAACTGCTTGCATCTTCACCCGTTTCTTTTTTCCGTTCCGGAAAAACCGGGCAGGGTTATTCTCTTGAAGGCAGGATCCCTCTTGAAGTCCTTGGTATTTCAGAACCCGATACCGGTACGGAAATAGCCGTCCAGCTCTATATAAACGATGCAGACATGGAAAATGATTCCATGAATTACAGCCTGCCCTGGTACCCTGTACGCGAATCGTACAGAAATCCGTACGCTTTTCACCGGGTCATGTTCAGTGAGGTTGCCAGGCCGGCACCCACCCCCGAGGTCAGGGCTTACATAATTGACGACAGCTTGCTTTACATTGCAGTGCATTCTGATAAACCCTGCAAGGGATCAGGTTTTGAGTTCCATTCATCGGATTTTAAAGAACATCTTAACCTTCACCCGGGGCCAACCGGTATTTACACCCAGCAATGGGTTATGCCGGTAAGCAGGTTTGCATCCCTAAAAGAAAGGCTTTTATTTCTGCGGAGTGACAGTCTTTTTTGTTGCCTTGACCTTTGCATGCTTCACAGATCCTATGTGAACATCCCCGAACCAAACAGGTTTGAGGCAGAGATCAGGATTTTCGAAATCATGGACCATTTCAATCCTCCACCTTCAGGATCCATGCTTTTTACAGGCAGTTCAACCATACGTAGATGGCATAAAATGGAACGTGATTTTCCTGGAATCTCCCTTGTCAATAGAGGATTCGGGGGGTCCACGATGAAAGACCTGAACCATTATGCCCATCGAATTGTCTTCCCTTACAGCCCTGCCAGTATCTTCATATACGAGGGAGACAACGACATTGCCAGAGGGGCCAGTCCCCCCGAGTTTATCGAAGAATGCAGGAAATTTATCCTTTTATGCAGCCGGAATATACCGGATACCGAAATTTACTTTCTGTCTATAAAACCCAGTCCCGCAAGAATCCGTGACTGGGCCCAGATGAGCAAAGCGAACCGGATGCTTGCTGACCTTGCATCCGGGAATGAAAAAGTGCATTTTATTAATATTTCCCTTGATATGCTTAACGTAAACGGAACTCCAAGAAACGATATATTTGAAAGCGACAGCCTGCATCTGAATGACGCAGGGTATGAAATACTGAAAAATGCACTTACTCCGCATATATATAAATAAATACTTTTATTAACAATATGAATAAGGCAGAATTACAAGAGATTATAGATAATCAGGAAAAGTTTTTTCGCTCCGGAATCACTCTTGATACCAGTTTTCGTTTCGATGCCCTGCGGAAGCTTAGGACATTGTTGCGCACGCATATGGAGGAACTCGAAGATGCACTCCTGAAGGATCTGGGCAAACACCCCTTCGAATCCTATGCCAGCGAACACGGTTTTGCCATCCAGGAGCTGGGCATTATGATCCGTAACCTGAAAAAATGGTCCCGTCCCCAGCGAGCCTATACACCAATGGTCCACTGGCTGGCTAAAAGTTATTACCTGAACCAGCCTTACGGCCGGGTACTGATCATCTCGCCCTGGAATTATCCCTTCCAGCTGCTTTTCATGCCCCTTATCGGGGCCATTGCGGCCGGCAATTGCGTTCTGGCAAAACCTTCCAGGCATGCTGCCCATACCAGCCGTGTGATGTATAAAATCATTTCTCAAAACTTTGATCCCGGACATGTATGCATGGTCGAAGGCGGGGGACAAGCCAACGAAATACTCCTTGAAGCTCAATTTGATTATATTTTCTTTACCGGAAGCACCGACGTCGGGCAAAAAGTCATGGCAGCAGCCTCGAAGCATCTGACCCCTGTATCGCTTGAGCTTGGCGGAAAATCTCCTGTTATTGTTGAACCGGATTCATCACCTGTCCTTACAGCCAGAAGGATACTCTGGGGTAAGCTGCTTAATGCGGGACAATCATGTGTCGCTCCCGACTACATGCTGGTACACAAAGACATAAAAGAGGACCTTGTCAGGGAAATGAAGAAATATCTTGAGGCCAGGTACGGTACTGATATAAGGAAAAGTAAGGATTATGCAAGGATCATCAACCGCCAGACTGCAGAGAATCTTGCCGGTATGATCAAAGGGAAGAACGTCATCCTTGGAGGGGAATGTGATCCCGAAGCAAAATATATATCCCCGACAGTTGTTGAGGTTAATGACCTGAATGACGTGCTCATGCAGGAAGAGATCTTCGGTCCGATCCTCCCGGTGGTGGAATACAGCAATCTGGATGAAGCTCTTGAGATCGTCCGCAGCAAACCCAGGCCCCTTTCCCTGTACATTTTTACCCGTTCCAGGAAAATCCAGAAGGAAGTCATATTGAAAACCCAATCCGGCAGTGGAGGTATCAATGAGACAGTTGTCCATTTCGTAAACCCGAACCTGCCTTTCGGGGGAGTCGGCAAAAGCGGTATGGGCAGGTATCATGGAAAGTATTCATTCCAGACTTTTTCCTATAAAAGGTCCTTTCTGGATAAAGCCACATGGCTGGATATTCCCGTCAGGTATCCTCCGTACGGGAATAAACTGTGGCTGATCAAATCCCTCATTCGCTGAAAGGTTTTAATTGGCCCTTTGAAACACCGGGATGTTAATCGCTCTACGGGCATTCCCGGGATCAGGTTTCAAGGTCGATCCAGACCGGGCAATGATCGGAATGTTTTACATCGTTTTCGATGCCTGCTCCCCTGAGTCCCGGCAGCAGTTCTTCCGTGATCATATGATAATCCAGGCGCCAGCCCAGGTTCTTTGACCTGGCATTTGCCCGGAAACTCCACCAGCTGTACTTTACCGTACCGGGATTCAGGTACCTGAAAGAATCGACAAATCCGCTTTCAAGGAATTTACCGACCCATGCCCTTTCTTCCGGGAGGAATCCGGAGTTGTTCTTGTTTCCGGCCGGGTTGTGTATGTCTATTTCATTATGGGCAATTTTGAAGTCCCCGCATACCAGAAGTTTCGGCCTTGACCTGCGAAGTTCGGTAAGATAATCCAGGAAGTCATCCAGGAAGGCCATCTTGATCTCCTGCCTGATATCGCCCGTAGTGCCTGAAGGAATGTATACATCGAGGACAGAAAGATCTCCGTAATCGGCACGGATTACCCTGCCCTCTTTATCGTATTCTGTATGTCCCATCCCGATCTCGAGATGCCCGGGTTCTTCCCTTGCCAGTATTAAAACACCCGAGTATCCCTTCTTTTCAGCCGAATGCCAGTAATCCCTGTACCCGATTTTATGTAATCCCTCCAGGTCAACCTGTTCCGGCTGCGCCTTGGTTTCCTGGACGCAGAGTATATCGGGGAAGGCTGCTTTCATCCAGTCAGTAAATCCCTTGTTCAGCGCAGAGCGTATTCCGTTCATATTGTAGGAATATATCTTCATTTTGGAAAAGATTTTTGAGTTTGCAGCCAAAGATAGGGAGATTATTTACTTTTGTTATCCTGAATAATGCAAGGCAAGGGGCTTGTCATAAAATCTGCCGGAAACGTTTATACGGTCCGGATTTCCGAATCCGTTCTGACCGAATGCATGCTGGTCGGGAAATACCGCCTGGAAGAATTAAGAAGCACAAATCCCGTTGTTGTCGGAGACAGGGTGGAATTCACCCTTGAGCAGGGAGAACAGATCGGCAGGATCACAGGGGTTGAATCACGAAAGAACTATATCATCAGGAAGGCAGCTAAACTGTCTAAATCCCATCAGATCATTGCATCCAATATAGACCGCCTGATGCTGATGGTGACCGTCAAGCATCCGGTGACCTACCCGGAGTTCATTGACCGTTACCTTGTCTCTGCCGAAGCTTATAATATACCGGCCGTTCTCCTGATCAATAAGACCGACCTTTACGGGGAAAAGGAAAATCAAACCCTGGACGAATGGAAGACAACCTATGAAAGCATTGGTTACCCCTGCATCGAATGTTCCCTTACCGCGGATGTCAATATATCCAGGATAAAAGAACTTCTGAAGGGAAAAGTAACGCTGATCGGGGGTAATTCCGGCGTCGGGAAAAGTACCCTGATCAATCTCATTGAACCATCCCTGAAACTGAAGACTGCAGAAATTTCGGATTTCCATAAATCCGGTAAACACACCACCACTTTTGCCGAGATGTTTGAGCTGAGTCAGGGGGGGTACATCATTGATACCCCGGGCATCAGGGGATTTGGAATTACGGATATGGAAGATGAACCTCTGTTTCATTATTTCCCCGAGATCTTCCGGATCTCAGCCCGATGTAAATTTCATAACTGCATTCACGTCAATGAGCCGGAGTGTGCTGTAATACAGGCTGTTGAATCCGGACAGGTAAGTGTGACCAGGTACAACAGCTACCTGAACCTGCTGCAGGAACAAAAAAGAGCTTCGAAATACAGGTAATAGCCGATTTGGTAAATTTTATTGTTTGTGCTAATTTTCCCCTGAATGTACAGGAACTTTCTCATCATATTAATCTCTTCCTTCCTGTTTATCGGGATCAACACGGTATTTTATTATACGATTTTCAGGCAGCAACTCGATTTCCAGACAGAACTCCTAACCCGGCAGACCCGCATCTGCGGCAATACCATTGAGCA
>CBFDEE010000131.1:0-7346 GCA_965603745.1 uncultured Bacteroides sp.
CGGGCAATATTCTGGGTCCTTCTGAATGACAAGTTCGTTAAAGACGATGGAAAGGCTTACCGGATGAAAAAGGATTATTATGGTTTCCACCCCGTCAAACCCTTGAAAACGAGAAAATATGAAGTCAGACGAATAAGGCTTGACGAGGTTGAGCAGCTCGCTTCTGATTATGATATGGCCTATTTTTCCGATACCTACGGTGTATTTTTCAATGAATGGTACCGGAGGGAATCCAGTCAGGGGAAAGGGACGCTGATTGAAGGGGGACTGAACAACTCTGATTACGTATTTATCAAGGAAATGATGGATCAGGGAAAACTGATCATTGCAGAGTACAATTTCATCGCACCTCCTACCATAGGCCTGGTCCGCAATAAAACCCAGGATTTGATGGGCATCAAATGGACCAACTGGACCGGAACCTATATCAGGAACCTGGATCCAGAAAAAAGCAAAGACCTTCCATCCTGGGTTGTAGACATATACAGGAAGAGGAATAACGGGGAATGGCCTTTCAGCGGTCAGGGCATTATACTGGTAAATGAACCGGGACAGCAGGTAGTTGTGCTCGAAGCGGATAAACATCTTGATATGCCCGTTCCCGAGATACAGACAACAGAATTCGGGCTGGAACAATACGAGCTGCCGGAAACGGTTCACTATCCTGAATGGTTTGACATCATGGATCCGCTTTCAAACAATGTTGTGGCAGATTACAAGATTCACATTAATATTTCGGGCAAGACCGTGCTGGACGAATTCGGGCTTCCTTCACGGTTCCCTGCTGTTATCCAGTCTTCAGGCACATCGCCTTACTTCTACCTGGCCGGTAATTACTCTGATTACCCGGTCCGGATATGGAATGCAAAAATGCAGGGCATTCGGACGTTCTCAGGTGTTTTGTACACCAGTAAGGAACACAGTCCATCGAAGTTTTACTGGACATTCTATGTTCCGCTGATTTCCCAGGTACTCTCTGATTTCCAGTCAGGCCTGACAGCGGAATAAACCCGGTGTCCGGATGCATATTCATCAGGCCCTTCACGGGGCCTTTTTTATTCCGCTGCTATGATCAACATTACAATGATACAGCCCGATATTATCTGGGAAGATCCAGAAGCCAACCTGGATGCCGTTTCCGGGATGCTGAAACGTATAGGCAGACCCACAGATATTATATTGCTGCCGGAGTTATTCACGACGGGATTCACCATGCGGAGCAAGGACCTTTGCGAACCAATGGAAGGCAGGACCATGGAATGGATGGCTGCAAAGGCAGCTGAGATGAAGTGCAGCCTGGCAGGGAGTATTATCATCAGGGAAGGTGAAGATCACTTCAACCGGTTGATATGGATGGAGGAGGGGGGCCATTACCACTGCTATGACAAGCGCCACCTGTTCAGGATGAGCGGGGAAAACAGGCACTACTCAAAAGGCAGTGAGGCGCTTATTGTCGAAAGCAGGGGCTTTAGGATCATGCCGCTGATTTGTTATGATCTGCGATTCCCCGTATGGAGCCGGAACCGGCATAATTATGACATTCTGATATACATTGCAAACTGGCCTGCTCCCAGGGAAGATGTATGGAGGACATTGCTCAGGGCCAGGGCGATCGAGAATCAGGCGTATGTTATCGGGATTAACCGGGTGGGAAAGGACGGTATGGGAATTGAATATCGCGGTGGAACGATGGCATTTGATGCCAGGGGCCGGAAGCTGGCCGCCCTGGAGCCCGCAAAGGCGGGTCTTCAGACCATCCGGCTGTCAGCCGGGGAATTGCATGATTTCCGTAAAAAATTTCCGGTATGGAGGGATGCCGATCCCTTTACCCTTAACGCCTAGCAGGAACCACCCTGGCAGTCCGTGTCCGAACAGTCATGGCAGCTGTCAGCCGAATGAACATGTCCGTGCTCAATCTCATCCGTTGTGGCCTCGCGGATCTCGACTACCGTACCATTAAAATGGAGATCATTCCCGGCCAGGGGATGGTTAAAATCCATGGTAACGAATTCATCGTCAAACTTGATAATCCTTCCGTTCAGACGGTTTCCGGACTGGTCAAGCATAGGTATCTGGTTGCCTTCCTTCAGCATTTCGTGGTCAATCTTCCCGTCAACCTCAAAGGCCTTCATCGGGACGTCCACTATGGCTTCCTCTTTAACTGTTCCGTAAGCATCAGCAGCAAACAATTCAAAATCGAATACATCATTGATCTTTAAACCGACCAGGTTCTGTTCGAATTTCGGAAGCAGGTTCCCTACGCCGTAAAGGAAACTGAGGGGAGTATCCGCGCCAACACTTTCTACCGTTGTTCCCTCCACTTTCAGCTCATAGGAAAGGCTGACAACTTTGTTTTTTTCTATAATCATGGTAATAATAAAATATAGGGTGTGTATTTCAGACGAGCCACAAAGTAACTCCATCTCAGAAGAATATCAAAACCGGGAGATGTTAAATTAATTATAAATTAGGATCAGAAGTTAAAGCCGATCCGGATCACAGGATTTGAATAGATGGAATTATAGGTTTCGTTCAGGTTCCACAATACGGTTATCAGAAAGCCTGAACGCTGCCCAATGGGCTGGTAAATGCCTCCTCCCACGAGGATTGAATGCAGGTTAAAGCGGCCGCCGGCAGCGGGATTTGTATGATCAAAGTATTCCCGTTCCAGGCTCAGCATCTCGTATTCTGTCTGGAGGAACAGTCCCATGTTCATTCCTCCGAGTCCGACTGCTTCGGACAGGTTATTGATCACCGTGTAGCGGCTGAATACAGATCCCCCGAAAATATGGGTTTCGAAGGGGACGTATCCGGGGTATTTGCTTTTATAGTATTCGTACCTGAATCCCACTCCCCCCGCAAGCCTGGGTGTAATATAGAAACCGGCCAGTGGGGAGACTATTATGCTGGTGGCGTTCCCGAAGGTTAATCCGAAATTGCCCCCGAAAAACATCCTGTCCCTCAGGCTGGGCTCCTCCTCCCTCTGTGCCTTTGATACCGTTATCAGCAGGCAGGCCAGCAGTGCGGCGAGTATGGTCTTTTTTATTATCCCTGGCATACGATCTTCGAAACTTCAAAAATATAAAATTTCCGGAATCCGTGATTTTTACTATTTTAATCTCCTTAATAACTCACGTTCAATGAACATTATTGTAACCGGCGCCAGCAGGGGCATAGGATATGAGACGGCCAGGCTTTTCTGCCGGGATGATGAGAACAGGGTCCTTGTGGTATCCCGCAACAAGGAGAGGCTGGAAGCGCTTCGGAACGAATGTATGAAGGACAATCCGGGATCCGGTCTTCATATCCTGTCCTATGACCTGGAAAACCTCCAGGGTATAGAGAATGATCTTGTGAAAGACATCGGAGAACTTTTCAGTTCTGTGGATATACTGATAAATAACGCGGGACTCCTGATTAAAAAACCGGTCGTGGAGATGGATCCTGAAGATGCGGTGCGGATGATGAAGGTGAATTTCCTTGCACCGATGATCCTGTCCCGCTCGCTTATGCCGCTCCTGGGCCGGGCCGCGAAAGCCCATGTTGTTAACATTGGAAGCATGGCCGGAGTACAGGGAGGAAAGAAGTTTAAGGGACTCTCAGCCTACAGCGCATCAAAGGCGGCCCTTCATATACTTACAGAATGCCTTGCTGAGGAGTTCAAAGACAGTGGCGTTCGTTTCAATGCACTCGCCCTGGGGTCGGTCAGAACCGAGATGCTGGCAGAGGCATTCCCCGGGCTGGAGGCTCCGCTGGATGCCTCGGGTATGGCTGAATATATTAAGGATTTTGCCCTGAGGGGACAGCGTTATTTCAACGGGAAAATCCTTCCCGTGGCATTCTCTACTCCCTAGCCTCACTATTGGGCAGCTGCGGATTCACCATGTTTTCCTCGTTGTATTCCCTGGGTTCCAGTTCTCCCTTCAGAACACGAAGGCCGTTCATGGCAAGCGCGTGCATTTCATCTTCGCCGGGGTAAATTATGACTGGTGCGATGAATGAAACCATTTTCTTGATGTACTCGACGACCATCGGGTTATTGGCTATCCCTCCGGTAAGGATGATCCCGTCTACGTCGCCATGCAGAACGGTGGCCATGGCCCCGATCTCCTTGGCAACCTGGTAGGACATGGCGTCCTGTACAAGATTGGCTTTCTCATCACCGTCATCGGCCATAAGTTCAATCTCGTAGGCATTGTTGGTATTGAAATAGGCTACAAATCCTCCCTCTCCGGTGATCATGTTTTTTACATCTTCGTATGTCATCCCTTCCTCAAAACAGAGGCGTGCCAGTGCACCGACGGGCAGGGTTCCGGAACGTTCGGGAGAAAACGGCCCTTCACCGTCGAGTCCCTGGTTCACATCGATCACCCGGCCTTCCTTATGGGCACCCACCGTGATACCTCCGCCAAGGTGGGCAATGATCAGGTTCATGTCATCGTATTTTTTATTCAGCAGCCTGGCATATGAACGTGCGGTTGCCTTCTGGTTCAGGGCATGAAAGATGGAAAGGCGCCGGAACCGCGGGTGACCTGAGATCCTGGCAACATCTTCAAGCTCATCCACCACGACAGGATCTGCTATAAAGGCCCGGGCATTTGGCAGGGCATTTGCGATATTATCGGCTATGAGTCCCCCGAGATTACTCGCATGCTCTCCCAGCACACCGGTGCGCAGGTCCTTTTTCATTTCCTCGTTGATCCTGTATGTTCCTGATTTTATAGGCTTTACTAATCCACCCCTGCCAACGACCGCTTCGATCTTATCGAGCTCGATATGGGCATTCCTGAGTTCTTCAAGAATGATGTCCTTTCTGTATTCGAACTGGTCGGAGACCTTACTGAATTTTCCGAGCTCATCGAAGTCGTGTGGTATGCTTTTCAGGAATACCACCTTGGTATTTACATATATGGCCACTTTGGTGGAAGTGGATCCGGGATTGATGGCGAGAATATGGTGCAGGCCCATGATTAAACTTTGTTTAATGCCGAAAATAGCAGAAATATTTCAATAATCGGGTGTATTCATATATGGTATAAAGCAGATCAGTCCAGCGCCGAAGCAAGGGCAATGGACATTAATTTGCTCTGTTCGGAATCGGCCCTGCTGGTCAGGACAATGGGAGCGAGGGCCCCTGATACTACTGCGGCAGAGGTGCTGTTGCCCAGGAAGATGAGGGATTTGTAGAGGATGTTGCCGCTATTCAGGTCCGGCGTCAGCAGTATATCCGCATCACCCGCTACGGGTCCTCCAATCCCCTTATGCCTTGCAGCTTCGCCTGAGACTGCAATATCAAGGGCGAGGGGACCGTCGATAATACATCCCGGGATTTTTCCCGAGGCACCCAGTCTTTTCAGTTCCTCCGCATCGACGGTGGATTTAATCTTGGCGTTTACCGTTTCAATGGGGCCCAGTACGGCCACTTTCGGGTTTGTGATACCGAGCCGGTGGAAGATATCCACGGCATTTTCGATGATGCTGGTTTTCTCTGTGATCCCGGGATCCACATTCATCGCTGCGTCTGTTATGGCCAGCAATTTATGGTATGATGGTATCTCAAACAGGGCGGCATGGCTCAGTATATCGCTTTTCCTGAGTCCCCTTTCACGGTCAAGCACCGCCTTGAGCAGCGGAGCGGTTGAAACCAGTCCCTTCATAAGGATATCCCCTTCCCCGGTCCTTATCAGTTCAACAGCAAGCTGGCAGGCCTTTTCCGGGTCCTTTTCTTCGATAAGTGGAATATTCTCGATCTCGATCCGGTGTTCATCACAGATATCCAGGATCTTCGATGTATTGCCTACCAGGACCGGCTCAATGATATTCTCAGTCTTTGCACGGATAACAGCCTGAAGCACGTACCTGTCTTCAGCAACTGCTACTACCAGTCTCCTGGATTTCCTATCCCTGGCCCTGTTGAAAATATCGGACAGCTTTGTCAGGCGCATGGACTGATATTTACTTGAGTTCTTTAATAATCCGGGCAGTATCTTCTGCAATGACCAGTTCCTCGTTGGTGGGAATCACCATTACAGAAACCTTTGATTCACCATTGCTGATGATGGCTTCCTTACTCCTGATCCCCCGGTTTTTCTCTGCATCGAAATGAAGTCCCATGTATTCCATCCCCGTGCAGATCTCCTCGCGGCTTTCAGATGCGTTTTCACCTATTCCACCGGTAAATACCAGGGCATCCACACCTCCCATGGCGGCAGCGTAAGAGCCGATGTATTTCTTTATCCGGTAATGGTACATTTTCAGTCCCAGTATAGCACGCTCGTTCTTCTTCTCGAATGCTTCCGTCTCGATTTCCCTCATGTCAGACGATACACCCGTTATGCCAAGCATACCGCTGTGCTTGTTGATAAGTGTACTGGTCGCGTTCAGCCCGATTTCTTCCTTGTCCATGATATAGGTGAGCACTCCGAGGTCAAGGTCGCCGGTGCGTGTACCCATGATCAGGCCTTCCACCGGTGTAAGTCCCATCGAAGTATCCACCGACTTTCCCCCGTCAATGGCTGTCATGGATGCTCCGTTACCAAGGTGGCAGGTGATGAGTTTCAGGTCTTCAGGTTTTTTGTTGAGGATCTCGCAGGCCCGTTTTGCCACATAGCGGTGGCTGGATCCGTGGAACCCGTAACGGCGCAGGCCGTATTTCGAATAAAGCGGGTAGGGGATGGCATACATATAGGCATAATCCGGCATCGTCTGGTGAAATGCAGTATCAAACGTGGCAACCTGGGGGACCTTGGGCAGGAGGGACTGCATAGCGTAGATCCCTTTAAGGTTTGGAGGATTATGAAGGGGTGCAAGATCAATGCAGGCTTCCACTCCTTCTATCACCTCATCGGTTATCAGCCTTGATTTCTTGAACTTCTCTCCTCCGTGAACTACCCTGTGGCCGACAGCATCGATTTCGTCGAAACTTTTCAGGCTTCCCCGTTTCTCACTGGTCAGGATTCCCAGCATATATTCAATACCCGCCTGGTGGTCAACGATTTCCCCTTCCAGCTTCACTGTGTCTCCGTCGTTCCGCTCATGCTTGATGAAGGATCCGTGCAGGCCGATCTTCTCAACCTGGCCCTTGGCCATGACCTCTTTTACGTCAAGGTCAAGCAGCTGGTATTTTATGGAGGAACTCCCGCAGTTAATTACGATGATTTTCATATACTATAATAATTTATGCTCTTATTCCCTAAGCAAGCTTCGTTTACGCTTAGAGATTGTCTAATGAAACTCTGTTGTAGTGACCAGGTGTTTTTTAATCATTCCTTCCTCGTACAGGTAAAATCCCTTGCCGTTTTTCCGGCCGTGGTAGTTGGAACGGACCATCCTCTTGAGTATGGGAG
>CBFDEE010000132.1:0-7288 GCA_965603745.1 uncultured Bacteroides sp.
CCTGGTTTAAGATGAATCCGAAAAGACTCCTGAGAAATGTTTTGTGGGATCTCTACCTCCAGGTTAGATACCAGATCCTTACCGTGGCGGTCATTCTGACCATCCTGTACATCCTGATCTTCAAACTTGTTGTCAGGGGTGAATTCGACGAGATCCTGATCCTGCTGATCTTTACCGATCCTGCTATGATCGGATTCATTTTTATCGGGGCGCTGGTACTTTTCGAAAAAGGATCCAATACCCTTGACGCCCTGGTCGTCACCCCCCTGAGGGTTTCTGAATATCTTATGTCGAAGGTGATTTCACTGGGACTGATATCCACCGTGTGTGCGCTGGTAATTATGATAGCCGGGCACGGTTTCAGGCTGCATTACGGGCTGTACCTGTATTCTGTATTCATGACTTCCGGTATTGTTACCCTGCTTGGATTTGCCGGGGCGTCCCGTGTGCGCAGCATGAACCAGTATTTCATAATCATTCCGCAGTTCCTGGCCCCCCTGGCCCTTCCCCTGCTGAATTTTTTCGGACTGACAGATACTTGGCTCCTGTATATCCTTCCAAGCCAGGCAACCCTTAATCTGCTCTGGGCATCCATTCATCCCATCCCTGTCGTAGACATGGTGTATTCCCTTATTTATCTTCCGGCCTGGTTTTTATTCAGTTATTGGTTTGCGGCATATTCATTCCGAAAATATATCCTTATATCGGGAAAAGCATGAACAGGATCCTGAAACAGATACGATACGACATGAAGTTGATCTTCCGGGATCCCATTCTTTACGTAATGCTATTCGTGCCATGGCTGATCATCTGCATCCTGCGGTTCGGACTGCCTGCCCTTACCGTGTATTTTCCGGAACTCGAATCGTATACGGGGGTCATCCTGGGCACATTCTGCATTGTCATAGCAATGTTCCCGGCCTTCATATATTCCTTTGTACTGCTTGATGAAAAAGACCAGGATGTGCTAACCGTTATCCGGGTGCTTCCCGTCTCAACCATGGAATTCCTGGCATCCAGGCTTCTTTTCATTACACTTTTATCCTATGTTTACCTTGTTCTCACCATCCTTTTAACAGGACTGCTGGACTGGTCCCCTGTCAAAGTTATCCTCGTCTCCCTGCCGGTCAGCCTTATCGCCCCTGTGACCACCTTATTTATGGCCGGCTTTGCCAGGAATAAAATCGAAGGGACAACCTGGATGAAGGGACTGAACTTCGTTATGTTCCTTCCGGTACTGAGTTACTTTGTCGAAGGGCCGTACGAATATGTGCTGGGAATACTGCCTGTATACTGGATCTTTAAAATGTTCGATCCGGGATTCTCCCCCGTTCCCTTTCATATTAATTACCTCGCCGCACTGGCTTATCATCTTGTTCTTCTTTATGCCGGAATACGCATTTTCAAAAACAGGGTGTTCCCCTGAGACCTGACAAGTTTGCATGCCGGGCTGACAAATCTTCCCTGTATCCCTTCTGGCACAAAAAATGTAAACGTATCTGCATGTTTGTATATTTACTTTTGACAAATGGATACAATTAAGGTAAAATCACTGGATGAACTGAAAACAAAACTCGGGAAGGAAAAACGCTCTTTCCTTCTTATCTATAAGAAAGGTTCCGAACAGAGTGACAGGGCGTTTCAGAATCTCAACGCTGCGGCTTCAGGCACCAGCGATATTGGAATCTTTACCGCAGACGTGAATGAGGTAAGGGACATTCACCCTGCCTATTCTATCAATTCTGTTCCCGTCCTGCTTGAATTTTACGGTAAAGAGTTCAGGAACACCTATAAGGGAGCTCATGATAAAGCCTATTACAGGGGATTGCTCGACAATGCCGTATATGTGGCAAAGGCCGATAAGGAAGGCAGGAAAATCAAACAGGTGACAGTCTATACCACGCCCACCTGTTCCTGGTGCACAACCCTCAAGTCATACCTTAATAAAAACCAGGTTCGATATACGGAAGTTGACGTTTCCAGAAACGAAACGGCAGCCCAGGAGATGTTACGCAGAAGCGGCCAGCAGGGCGTGCCCCAGACCCTGATCGGGGGAGAAATGATCGTGGGATTTGACAAAAACAAAATCAACCGCCTGCTGGAAATCCAGGGATAAAAATTGTTTGCTATTATTGTCAGTCCGATAAATGGAAATAAATTCTAAATAAATATTCATATCAATAATAATGAAAGAGTTACAACCCATCAACCAGAATGTTCTCCTCGACATCACCGAGGAAGCCAGCGAACAGACCACGGACGCAGGGATCATTATCCCTGACATGGCAAAAGAAAAACCCAAGACGGCAAAAGTCACCGGGCTGAGCAATATTGAAAATGCAGAGATTGCTGTCGGAGATATTGTACTGTTTAAGGAATATTCAGGAACGGAAACCGAATTTGAAGGCAAGAAATACCTTTTGATCCCCTACGCCGATATCCTCGCCAAAGTGGTAGAGACAGAATCCATTTAAAACAATTGCTGCCATTCCTCTGCGCAGATTGCGTAAGCTGGGAAATCATATTTGATGCTCCGTGCGTCCGGCTGATTACTGCCCGGGACTTTGGGTATTTTTTCTTTTGTTTTCGTACTTTTAGGTTGAAACCCTGAAACCGGAAACACCCATGAAAAAACCTATTCCTTTTTTCAGAGTACTCGGGGAAGCACAGACCTACCTCAACATCGTCTACATCCTGGTTGCATTCCCGCTGAGCATTGTTTTTTTCAGTCTTGCCATAACAGGGATCTCCCTTTCATTGGGACTCCTGGTAATTGTCGCCGGATTTTTTATATTCATCGGTACCCTGTTGATGATGCAGGGATTCCGCTGGCTGGACATACAACTCACCCGTGTATTTCTCGGGCTTGACATCCCCTGTCAAAAAGAAGAAAGGGAGAATGGCGGTTTTTCCGTATTCATGAAACAGCTGTTCCGGTCCCCCGCCACCTGGAAGTCATTCGTGCACTACCTGGTCGTTAAATTCCCTCTCGATACCGTCATATGGTGCATTACCATAAGTTTCCTGGCCATAACATTTGACCTGCTTCTTGCCCCTGTCATGAACCAGTACTGGTGGTTTGAAGATGACAATGTGACCAGTTGGCTGATTGACTTTTTCGGCGATGTTTATGTGCTTCCCTTCCTCGGTATCATCTGGGGAATGATCAGCCTGCATGTTATCAGGGGACTAGCATGGGTATCCAGGGAGGTCAACCAGGCATTACTAAGCGACTAAATATCATAGAATTGAAAAAATCAATCCTTATTCCGGGCCTTATTGGCATTGTCCTTCTGCTTATTGCACTGATCCTTCGCTGGATTGACGTCCCTTAAGAATACCGGCAAACTTATGCATCCCCGGCAAAGGAGTACCCCCTGGCCTGTTCCCTGGTGGTCAGGTTTATCGCCATCATACTTCCAAATTTAATCCGATGTATTATAAAACAGTTGCATGCAGGCCAGATTATCAGAACTTAATTATACTTTTGGGACTTCATAATAATCAACCATAAACTAATTCCTATGATCATGAGAAAATTTTTGCCGGTTATGGCTGCTGTTATTTTACTGGCAGCCGGCTGCAACCAAACAGGTAATAAAATGAAAGATTCCGAGAATCCGTTTTTCAGTGAATATTCAACTCCTTTCCAGGTACCACCGTTTGACCTGATTGAAGAAGCGCACTACCTTCCCGCCTACGAGAAGGGAATTGCCACGCATAAACAGGAAATAATGGACATCATCAATAATCCAGAA
This sequence comes from uncultured Bacteroides sp., assembly GCA_965603745.1. GTDB lineage: Bacteria > Bacteroidota > Bacteroidia > Bacteroidales > SM23-62 > SM23-62. Next base: position 3,759 of record CBFDEE010000132.1, read on the forward strand.
GATCCGAGCTTTGAAAACACCATCGAGGCCCTTGACCATTCCGGAGTACTTCTTACAAATGTCGAAAACGTATTCAATAACCAGCGTTCCTGTAACACTAACAATGAGCTGGATGCGATCGCCGAAAAAACCAAACCGATGGTTTCCGCACACAATGATGATATCAACCTGAACCCGGACCTCTTTAAGCGTGTCAAGGCGGTTTATGACCAAAAAGATGAACTCGGCCTGGATACCGAGCAGGCTTCCCTGCTGGATAAGATTTATAAGAATTTTGTGCGTGGCGGTGCCAACCTGAACGAAGAAGACAAGGAGAAATTCAGGGAGATCAATTCCAAATTATCGGTCCTTACCCTTAAATTCGGGAATAATGTGCTGGCAGAAACGAATTCATACAAGCTGTATATTGACAACGAACAGGATCTTGCCGGCCTTCCGGAAAGTGTTATTGCCGGAGCAGCAGATGCCGCAAAATCAGATGGGCAGGAAGGAAAATGGCTGTTCACAATCCACCGACCAAGCATGTATCCATTCCTTACCTATTCGGAGAATCGTGAGCTTCGTGAGAAACTGCATAAAGCTTATTGCAGCCGGGGAGACAACGACAATGAAAACGACAATAAAAATATCATAAACGAGATCGTAAACCTGAGATTAGAAAAAGCCCAATTGCTCGGCTATGAAACCCATGCACATTATATCCTGGATAAAAACATGGCTAAAAATCCGGAGAACGTCTATAAACTGCTTCGCCCGATCTGGGATGCGGCTCTCCCGCTTGCCCGGAAGGAAATAAGCGATATGCAGGCCATCATTGAAAAGGAAGGCGGGGATTTCAAACTTGAGAACTGGGACTGGTGGTATTATGCGGAAAAGGTCAGGAAGGCCAGGTACGACCTGGACGAAGAAGAGATCCGGTCTTACTTCAAACTTGAAAATGTCCGTGATGCGGTATTCCAGGTGGCAAATAATCTCTGGGGACTTACCTTCACTCCCCTGAGTGATCTCCCGAAGCCACATCCGGATGCCCAGGCATTCGAGGTAAAGGAGGCTGATGGTTCACATGTGGGAGTGCTGTATATGGACTTCTTCCCCAGGGCCAGCAAACGGGGCGGAGCCTGGATGAGTTCTTACCGCAAGCAATACCGTGCGAATGGCGAAATGGTCACCCCCGTGATCACGACCGTATTTAATTTCACCAAACCTGCCGGGGATATACCAGCCCTAATCAGTTTTGATGAAGCAAGCACGATTTTTCATGAATTCGGACATGCTTTGCATGGACTGCTTTCAGACTGCAACTATCATACTCTCTCAGGGACTTCGGTCTCCCGGGATTTTGTGGAACTGCCGTCTTCAATCATGGAAAACTGGTGCGCTGAACCGGAGGTGATGAAAATGTACGGGAAGCACTATGAGACTGGTGAGACCATACCGGATGAGCTGATTAAGAAGATCCAGAAGGCCGGGCATTTCAACCAGGGTTTCGTAAACCTTGAATATCTTTCGGCTGCTTTCCTTGACATGGACTGGCATACTCTGAAGGAATCTGCTGATTTTGATGTAAATAAGTTCGAGAAGGATGCCCTGGGTGAACTGGGACTGATCCCCGAGATCATTGTCCGCTACCGAAGTACTTATTTCAGCCATATATTCGCTGGAGGTTATTCAGCCGGATATTACAGCTATAAATGGTCAGAGGTGCTGGATGCCGATGCATTTGAGGCTTTCAGGGAAACCTCGCTGTTCGATGCCGGAACTGCTGCTTCCTATCGTGAAAATATACTCTCCAAGGGAGGGACCGAAGATCCCATGGAACTATTTAAGAAATTCCGGGGACGGGAGCCTTCCATTGATCCCCTGCTTAAACGGGACGGATTGAGCCGGACGAAATAGTCCTTTCCGGGGATTCACATGAAAAAGAGGCTGTCCACCAGCGCACAGCCTCTTTTTTTATTCTTTTCATTTTTCATATATTAGTCTACTGTCTCCAGTCAATATAATATGTTTATCCCATTAAGGATAAGACTACTACACAATTTCGGCAGGAGTTCCTTCAACATCGGCTTTCTGTTTACTGTAATCGGTCTGGCCTTCATTGTTTATTTCAGTTTTCAGATAAACTGGAAGATCCTGCTTGCCGGCAAGGATGATTTTACCCCTGTGCAGGCATTTATTTCCGGGTATAACGAAACTCAGTACAGTGTCAAAGACAGTTTCCTGTTCGAGTACCATTATGTTTATGCATCCGGCGGTGAAAATGTCAGCCACGGATCATTCCTTGAGTATGCAGGGGCATACAATACCGGGCAGGAAATCCAGGTCGAATACCTGAACGATTCCCCGGAAATATCCCGTTTTTCCGGTAGGGACAGGAGGAATTTCGACCGTATCATGTTCCTCGGTGGTATCGGGGGACTCCTCGCAGGGTTTTTCTTCCTCTACCCGTCCATACGAAAAACACGAAGGGAAAGAAAAATCCTTATGGCCGGCCTTCCGGCCCGGGGCACCCTAATCCAGGCCGAACCAACGAACCTTAAAGTCAATGACCAGACCGTATATAAGCTTACCTATGAATATTCAACTGGCCGGAATAAATCGCAGAAATTCTCAATAAGATCGCATATGATCAGGAACCTCTCCGAGGAGCACAGCGAAAGCCTCGTATATGATCCCCGGAAACCATCCAGTGCAGTAATAGTTGATACTCTCCCGGGACCTGTTGCCAGGTATGTTGCCCAGAAAATAGATTCTGTACATATTTAATTTCCCCGTAACATCCCGTATTTACAACCTTTTTCCTTTTAGTATCTTTGTGCTTTCATGAAAAAATATTGCCATATACCTTTCGCGCCTGCAAAATTCCCGCTTTTCTATGGTTGGATCATACTTGTTGCCGGTACCATTGGTATAATCATGAGCATTCCGGGGCAGACCATCGGGGTATCCATCTTCACGGAAAACCTCCTGGAGGACCTGGATATAAACCGGAACAACCTTAGCCTTGCCTACCTGATAGGAACCGTTTGTTCGGGGCTTTTGATCACCCGCGCAGGTAAATATTATGACCGGTATGGTGCTCGTGTCATGGCAACTGTTGCCGCTGGAATGCTTGGTCTTATGCTGCTTTATCTCACCCGCGTGGACAGGATGGTGGACTTCCTGGAAACCTGGAACGGAATATCCACTGCCCTGACAACATTTGCATTCCTGGCAATCGGTTTCTGGGGCATTCGTTTTTTCGGACAGGGATTGCTGACAATGGTTTCCAGGAACATGGTCATGAAGTGGTTCAACAAGAGAAGGGGATTTGCCAATGCATTTCTCGGTATTTTTTCCGCTTTCGGATTTTCCCTTGCTCCCAGGATATTCAGCCAGATCATTGAAAGGCTCGACTGGCAGGGAGCATGGATGCTGTTTGCCACAATCGTTGGATTTGGACTTGTGGGATTCGTACTGGTATTTTACCGAGACAACCCGGAAGATTGCTCCTGTGTTGCGGACGGTAAGAGAATCACGAATAAAAAGTC
>CBFDEE010000133.1:0-7265 GCA_965603745.1 uncultured Bacteroides sp.
GGAAAATCGCCTGTCAGGAGAAGCCACACCAGGCCCTCGACGTAGGGCATCTCCTTGCCGGGGACCTTCGGCAACTTCTCGAGGGTCTCGGGGATCGTGTTGCCCCGGAACCGAATCCCCTCGTTCGGGTCGAGATACGAGATATCTGTTACAAGACATTTAAGACTGCGCATCCCACCAAATAGCTTTTCAACGGTCACCGTATCGATTACGGCATCGCAATTCTCCTTGACCAGTTTGCGTATTCTGGGACGTTCTTGATCGATTTTTTCTGCGAGTTTCTGTTTAAGGGTTACCATGATTTATAGTATTATGTCAAGAGATTTAAAAATTATGAGAAGTCCGGATCACAGTCCTTCTGCAGGCTGGTATATCCGTCACAGGAAAAATGTTCCGGTCTCTAAAAGTCAGCAGTCAGGCGCAGGGTAATATTTCCGGGGGACTGGATGTCTCCCGGCCTTCCCAGGTATTCCCTGTTAAAGGCATTTTTCAGGATCAATCCGGCACTCAAAAATGGTGTGATGTTACACAACACCCTTACATCCAGAACGGCGTATCCTGAATTATTTTCATCCCAGTACTGTGGAAAACCCGGAAGAATTATATTGCCGAACAGAGGATCCGTAAAAACCTCATCGATTCTTTCCATACGGCTGTTCAGTGTGAATGAGAATCCCAGTGTAAAACGTTTATAACTTACTTCGGCATCCGATTTCAGGCTGTGCCTGAACCTGTATTTAAGGGTGGCTTTGCCGGGATCTGTCAGCGTATCGGCCGCATTCCGGTCAATCGGATTCATATATGTATAACCAGCCATCAGGGAAACCGGCAGACTGCCGATTTTACCGTTTCCGTAAAGAGTCAGTTCTATCCCTGCTATCCTGGCATTTCCCACGTTTTGTGCCATGAAGCCGTAGTCGTCGAAACCTGGTGCCGCAGTGCTGTCTTCCGGGTAAAGATCGAATACGAATTCGATCATATTACTGTATTCCGTCCAGAAGGCCGCCAGGTCAACATAACCCTGCCAGTCCCCCACCCGAAGTCCCTGTTTAAATCCTGCCTCAGCACTCCAGCCCGTTTCTGAGACGAGTTCCGGATTTGGAAATATTTTCAATGAACCCACACTGGTTGCCGTATATTTCTCAGCAATGGAAGGAAAGCGGTATCCCTGCCCGAATGAAGCCCTGATGTAGGAGTGTTCCATGACGCGGTAATTCGTCCCGATCCTGAATACCGGTGTTGAATATTCCGCTTCCCCGTCCAGCACATAGCGTTCAAACCTCAGTCCCACAGAAGCATTCAGGAGGGGAAGAATTCGCGCATCGACCTGTCCGAAGACCGCCTGGTTCCAGCTTGTATGGTTACCGTACAAAGCCGCCGTTGATGCAGTCCATGTACCTGCGATCCCCATAAAAACCTCCGCCTCCCCGGATATTGGACGGCGGTACCGGTATTCGGCATAAACCTGGTCGGAGCTGTTGTTTTTATCCGGTGTGTCGGCAAAATCATTCTCAATATGAAACAGCCTGCCTTTCAGCCTGTGCTGGTCCCCCGACCTCCCGTTGTATTCGACAGACGGGTCAATATTGAATCGGTTTCCCGTAAGGGCAGAAACGGACTGGGGATTCTGCCGAAGGGCACCCGGTCCTGAATCCCGCCAGAGAAGGAAATCGGATTTATCGAGCAGCATGCTGTTTATGCTGATCCCGTAAATAAGTCCACCAACAGACTTACTCCGGCGCCGGAGCCCGACATTCAGCCTTGCCCTGTCCACGTACTCATCTTCCCTGTACCCTTCGTCCCTGAAAAGACTAGTCCCCAGTACCAGATCCAGGTTCTTTATTTTCCTGCTGTGGGAAAAATCGAATCCGGCGAAGAGCGGCTGCCTGTCCCACCAGACCGTTTCCTTCCTCGAGGGATCGAGATAGAGTCCCGAGAAAATACTCATACGGGTCTGCGGAACATCCCGCGGGTACCGGGTACGGATATTAAACACCCCGTTCAATGCAGATGAGCCGTAAAGAACGGAAGATGCCCCCTTGATGATCTCCACCTGCTCAATATTCTCGACCGGCAGATAATCCCATTTCACATCGCCGACATCGCCGGAGAGTATGGGCAGGTCGTCGAGCAATACCAGCACACGGCTTCCGGCACCGTAACTGTATCCGCTTCCGCCCCGGATCCCCGGTTGTCCGCCCAGTATTTCAACGCCGGGGGTTTGCCGGATAATTTCCTCGAGGGATGTGGTGCTGGTACTGGCAATCCTTTCCGGTTTTATGATATCGACAGAAACCATCACCTCGGAAAGTTTTTGTTCATACCGGCCGGCGCTTATCACTATCTCGTCAAGCGCAGTCAGGGAGCGCCGAAGCCGGATATCAAGGAATATGGTATCCCTTCCGGCGAAACGGATAACGCGCGTTACGGACTGGTAACCAAGGTACTGGAATGTTAGTGAAGTGGATGCCACGGATATTCGCATCAGGTAATTTCCGTCGATACCGGAAGTGGTACCCTTTCCCTCTGCGGTAACTATTCCTGCACCTACCAGGGCTTCCCCGCTCAGCGAATCGGTCACGCGTCCCCGTATAACCGAAATGTCCTGGGCCCCGGTATACAGACAAAGTGCGGAAAAAGTCCAGATGAGCAAATACTTTTTCATCTTTCACCGTCCTGGTTAAAACAAATATAAGAAATGCCTGCCGGTTAATGATAATGCAGGCAGACCGGGGACCCGGACGCGGGAAGGTTCACCCGGTTAAATAATTTAATGTATTTTTGGCTTAAGGGCATCCTTTTCTCAGGCAATGAGCTGATAATATGCTTTATCCTATCCGAAAATTAAACAGGTCCTACCTGGATCACCTTCAGGAACATCCTGAGAAAACCCTGCAACAATTTGATCTCCTCAACCGCTTCCTTGTGGAACGTAAATGCACCTTCCGGGACGTGGCGATGCCCACCCTCCTGAAACCGAATTTCATATCACAGAAGCAAACCAGGACACTGGTCCGTACGGTGGAAAAGATCAGTTCCGTCCTGGATAAATTCGTTGGCTACTACCTTCAGAAAGAGGAAGTCAGGCGCATCATGAAATTCCCGGACAGGGAAAATGAACTGTTTTTTATCGAACCCGGCTATAAAATGCCGCTGGTCATCTCCAGGCTGGATGCATTCCTGAATGATTATTCCGTCAAGTTCCTGGAATTTAATTGTGATTCACCTGCAGGGATCGCATACTCCGATGTGCTTGAAGAAGGATTCCAGGAGATCTTCAGGGAGTACCCTTTCCTGGAAAATTGGACGATCGGATCCATACAGCGGCAGGACCTTCTGCTGGGCTCCATGCTGGAATGCTACCGGCAATTCAGGACCCGCAGATCAGGCCTGCCGGAAAAACCCGTGATCGCCATTGTGGACTGGAAAGATGTATCAACGTACTCGGAATTTCAGATGCATAAAAAACATTTCGGTGGTGAAGGCTATGAAACGATCATTGCCAGTCCCCAGGACTTCTCGATCAGCAACGGCAAGGCCACGGCAAACGGCCGGGAAGTGAACATGGTCTACAGGCGGGTGATTACCCGGGAACTGGTTGATAAATGGGAGGAAACCAGCGTCTTTGTGGAATGTATCCGCAGGGGACTTGTCTGCTGCTGTAATTCATTCCGTTCATATATCGTGGGTAACAAGAAAGTCCTATCACTCATTACCGATCCGCGTTTCCAGGAGATCTATTCCAGGGAAGAGCTCAGGATCATCCGCCAGACCATACCGTGGACCAAGATACTGTCGGATTCGGAAGCCGAGTACGAAGGGAGGAAGGTGGGACTGAAACATTTTATTCTGGAGAACCGTGAAAAGCTGGTGTTGAAGCCGGCCAATATGTATGGCGGTAAAGATGTTTATATAGGCCAGGAAACAGATCCAGGAGCCTGGGAGCAGATCATGAGAAGTCATATAAAGAACGAAACATGGGTTGTGCAGGAATACGTTGAGATCCCCAGGGATACTTTTCCCGAAACGGATGGGACCCTGAGCTTCAAGGACAAGTACATTAATATCAATCCGTTTGCACTCCTGGGTAAGTACAGCGGCACCATCACAAGGGTATCCGATCATCAGGTGATCAATGTGAGTGCCGGAGGTGGACTGGTACCTACCTTCACGGCCCGGGAAAAAACTGTTAACTGAAAACCACCCTTATGCCAGCCCTCCGGAAGTACAAATTGCAGGAAATACGTAAACGGCTGAATGAAAATACTCTTCCAGTCGAAGGGATAACGGAACTGGGCAGTTGTGAATTCCATTTTATGAAGCCAGCCAAATATGCAGGAGTGGTCATGCACGCGGGAAGCAGGATCCGGCCAGAAATTGCAAAAGCTCTTGCTGTAAAGCGGGTGGACCGGTTCCGGGAGGAGGATCCCTTTATGGGAGCTTTCATCAGGGACTTCCCCATTCAAATCATAGCCCGGGATTCACGGTTTGAATACGACCTTAACCGGGAGCCCCACAGGGCTTTCTATCCCTTTGGCAGTCTTAAGTGGGGACTGAAGGTCTGGTGTCGTGAACTGACAGAGGAAGAACAGGAACTGAGCATCATGAAACACCATGAATTTCATGAGCTGGTGGACATGGTCGCCGGGTATCTCCTGTCGCATAACCGGCATGCCCTGGTATTCGATATGCATTCTTACTGTTTTCAGAGGGAGGATAAAAATGACTGGTACGAGGATCCGAGACCCGAGATAAATCTTGGCACCAGGCCCGTAAACAGGGAGCATTTCAGCCAGGCCATAGATTCATTCCTGAAGGATCTTTCCAATACCGGTATCGGGGACCGCCCCATCCGAGTAGCAGAAAACGAAGTTTTCCCGGGTGGGTATCTTTCGCGCAGGTTAAGTAAAAAATGGTTTGATAATATCCTGGTCCTTGCACTGGAATACAAGAAGATCTTCATGGATGAATGGACAGGGCAGGTTTACAGGGAAATCCTGGATGAACTGGTTCAGGGATTCCGGACTGCCACAGACCGGCTTGTTAACTCAGAATTCATATAAGGTCCGGATTACATGAGAGCCTGAGATGGAAAGTGACAGCGCTGCATGCAGTATTGAGAGTTGCATGTTGTATTGAGAGTTGCATGCTGTATTGAGAAAGGAACATTTATTTTTTATTCCTTATATTGCTCTTAGGATTCAAAGTATTAATTAACCCCAGCACCCATGTTAATACTCACAGATTACCTGATCATCGCCGTCTATTTCGTAATAATTCTCATCGTCGGATTCTGGACCGGGAAAGGCCAGAATAAGGAAGAGTTCCTGATCTCGGGCCGGAACCTTAAATCCCTTCAGGCCACCACATCCATTTTCTCCAGCAGGATCGGTGCTGCCATCCTGCTTACCTATACAGCCCTGGTCTATATGTACGGACTGGGTGCGTACTGGTATTTTATCGGATCCGTCTTCGGGTTGTTCGTATTCTATTTTTTCGGGAAAAAAGTCAAAAAAATGGGGGATGAACACAAGTTCTACACCCTTCCTGACTTTTTCTTCTTCCTGAAAGGGCCATTTGCCGGGTACCTGGCCACCCTGATCACGATCATAATCATGTTTGGCTGGGTCGTGCTGAATTTCATTGCCGGTGCCAAGCTGGTTTCCGAATACACACCCATCTCGTATCATTTTTCCGTGATCATAGTGGGTGTTATCATCCTGCTTTACCTTCTTGCAGGGGGATTTGATGCCGTCGTAAAAACGGATGTCATTCAGACCGTCGGGATATTCCTGCTTTTTATCCTTATGATATATCTCCTGGCAACCACGGACAGTAAACCACAACTTATCTTTATGGATCTTTTTGAAATACCCACCATGCAGCTGGTGAGCTTCTTCCTTGCCGGGTTCTTCATACCCATGGCATCGCCAGAACTCTGGCAGAGGGTTTATGCCATAAAGGACCAGACACATTTTAAAAGGAGCCTTTTCTACTCCTCCCTGTTCTACTTTATTATCGGGTTCATCCTTCTGCTGATCGGACTGGTGATCCGTACCGCCATACCCGATATCAGTGCAGAGACATCCCTGATCGTCGGCTTCAGCACGCTGCTGCCTGTGGGACTGGCAGGTCTTTCGGTAGTAATCATTTATTCATCGATATCATCCTCGGCAGATACCTACATGTTCACCGCAGCAGCATCCGTGACCCAGGATTTCCTGGAGAGAACTGGACTGACAAAATCGGAAAAACTGAGGACCAGTATGCGGGTCAGCATGGTCATCCTCATGGTCCTGGGCATTACCATGGCTTTAACGCTGAAGGATATTGTGGATACGACATTTTTCTTCGTATCCCTGACCATGTCCCTCGGGTTCCTGACCGTTATCATATGGATCTACCCGAAGATCAACCGGCACAGTGTGAACTTCTGCATCACTTTCTGCCTTGTTGGAGTAATCGTCCCTGCCCTGATCTACGGCATATCCGAAACCCTGATCATCTATGCCTGGGCCCTTTGTTGCGTTGGAATTGTGATGGGCATTATCATGAATTACCTGGTCCCCGCAAAATCCTGAACGCGCACATATAACCGCTGTAGATCGCTCCCGAGAAGCCTCCGCCGATCTTGCTCCAGGCAGATGCATAATGCAGGTTTGGCGGGGCCGGGACCTCTTCCATCCGGACGCGTTCGGGGGACTGTGCAAAACCGTATACAGCGCCCCCCGGATTGAGGGTGTAGCGTTCAACGGTCATCGAGGTGCCTACTTCGTAGAATTCAAGGGCATCCCTGAAACCCGGTATCAGGGCTTCCAGTTTATCGATGAATATCCGGGCGACCTCTTCCTTTTTCCGCCTGTATTCTTCCCTGCTGAGTCCCTCCCAATGGGATGTATAATCAACGCAGCAGACCGCCCCGACCGATTTCCCCCCGGATGCGAGCCTGGAATCCACCTGGCCGTAATCCACGAAGGTGAAGCTTCTCTGCCCGAACGGTCCCCTGTTATTCCCAACAATATCCGCCTGGCTTTTCACCGAAGGATCATATATAAAGTACGAGTAATTCCCGCTTCCAATTTCCTTCAGGGATTTATTAAACCCGAAGTACACCGTCAGCAGTGAGGCACCTGTCTCACGTGCATCCACTTCCTTTCTCAGGATCTCATCCCATGATCCCGGAAGGCTGAAGTCAAGCAGGGAAGGGATAGAGGCATTGAGGATTATATCTTTCGCGAAGGCCTCCAGCGTACCGCCAGCGTGAC
>CBFDEE010000134.1:0-7244 GCA_965603745.1 uncultured Bacteroides sp.
CCGCAACCCTGTTTCATGCCGTTTAAGGTCAAGGCGGTGGAGACAGAGAACTTCGGTAATGGAGTTGATTTCTCTATCCGGATAGAGTCCCGCGAGTTCTTTTTTAATATTTTCGCGTATGGATTGTATGGTGGATAAAGGGGTCAAGGGACTAACTCAGGTAAAGTTAGCAAAATGGATGAACAATACATGGAACGCTGCCTGGAACTGGCAGGCAAGGGATTAGGAGCCACGGCCCCCAATCCGATGGTCGGATGCCTTATCGTATGCAGGAACAGGATAATCGGTGAGGGATACCACAGGGCATTCGGTGAATCCCATGCTGAAGTGAATGCCATAGAATCGGTAGAGGACCAGGATCTCCTTTCTGAATCTACCCTGTATGTGAACCTGGAACCCTGCTCGCATTTCGGGAAAACACCACCCTGTTCAAGGCTTATAGCTGAGAAACGCATACCGAGGGTGGTGATAGGCACACCTGATCCGAATCCCCGGGTCGGCGGATCCGGCCTGAGATATCTGGAGGAAAAGGGGATTAAGGTATTAAGCGGGGTGCTCGCGGAGAAATGTACTGAATTGAATAAGCGGTTCTTTACCTTCCAGCTGCAGAAAAGACCCTGGGTACTTCTTAAATGGGCCCAGACGGAAGACGGTTTCATGGACCGGGACAGGACCGGTAAAGGAACCCAAGGGGTGAACTGGATCAGTGGTGAAACTGCCCGGCAATGGGTGCATAAATGGAGGAGCGAAGAACAGGCTGTTCTTGTCGGAACCCGCACGGCCCTGGTCGATGATCCCGAACTGACCGTAAGGCACTGGGAAGGACGGAACCCGCTTCGCCTGGTTATCGACAGGGAAGCACGCCTTCCGGGAAGGCTGAGGCTGTTCAGCAGTGCAGCAGACACACTGGTGTTTACATCCAGGCCCGGAACAGACAGCAAAAAGGTCAGGTACGTCGAGGTCCCTCCTCAGGACAACTACATCCCTTTCATACTCAGATACCTGCGTGGACTGGAAATTCAGTCACTCCTTGTTGAAGGAGGCGCTGCCCTGATTAATTCCTTCATCAGTTCCGGAACATGGGATGAAGCCAGGGTCTTTACGGGCAGGAAGAAATTCGGATCCGGACTGCCCGCTCCGGAGATTTCCCTTGATCCGGCAGGACAATTGAATGTGGGCGGGGATCTTCTGGAGATATACCGGAACAAAGCCGCCGGATCAGGGACCTGATGCAACAAAAGCGGCTGAAAATTAGTCCCTTCTATAAGTGGTTTTTGACTAACGGTATGATTTTTACCCATGAAATCACTATATTTGAATATGTTACGGTGATTGTCTGATTGCCTGAAACATAATGTTTTGAACAACGTATACTATCTGATTGAAGAACATAAAATAAGATGAAATGAAAACTGCCAGCTTGATAATATTAAGTGCATTTCTTCTTGCCCCGTTCACACTTACAGCACAGAACGCGAAAAAATATTATAAAACCGGAGAAGAATTTATCATGGCCGGGAATTACAGGGATGCAGTAAACCAGCTGTCCAAGGCAGTCGAACTGCAACCCGACATGGAGAAGGCATACCTGGCCCGGGCCCTGGCCTACGAAAATATGGATATGCTGCTGGAGGCAGCCGAGGATTATGACAGGGCGGCCACCTTCCTCGACAAGAAGCCTGAAGTATTTTATAACGCAGGGAGACTTTACTATGAACTGGGTGAATACGAAAAATCCCTTGAAAGGCTTGATAAAGCCATAGCCCTGAAACGGAATTTCGTGCAACCCTACCAGGTAAAGACAAGGGTTCTGATGGCACAGGGAAAGTATGCAGATGCCCTCCGGGAATGCGATCTTGCCCTTACATTAAAGGAGACATCGGGTAACTATTATTACCATGGACTTGTACAGGAAAAGCTGAAGAACCTGGAACTGGCAGAGCAGGATTTTATTAATGCCGTAACGAAAAACAGGAAGAACGTCGATGCCATGCGTGCGCTGGCTGATGTACGTATCCAGCTGAGCAAGACGGATTTTGCCATTCAGAATATCAACAATGCCATACAGATTCAGCCTGAGAATAAGGAAAATTATGTGATACGCAGCCGGGCCTACGTAAAGAAACTGGACTATCCGAAGGCCATCGATGATATTTCAAAGGTTATCCTGATGGATCCCGACGATGCGGATATGTATTTCCACCGGGGTGTCCTATACCAGGATTTTACGCAGCACAGCAACGCCATCAATGATTTTACGAAGGTTCTCATGATGGAGCCTAAAAACGCAGAAGCCCTGTACAAACGGGCATGGTCATACGAGCAGGTGCAGAAGTACCAGGAGGCAACCGGGGATTATGAAGCGCTGGTGGGACTTTCGGAGACCGATTTCCAGGCTCAGCACCTCCTCAAGCAGGCAAATGACAGGCTTTTCGAACTGTACCGGGAAGAAAAAAGGCCTGAAATTATCATCCTTGATCCGATGCCGCGGGACAAGCAGATGTTGCAGTTCCCCAAGGGTTCCACAATTGCCAGCCTTAAAGGCAGACTTCTGGATGACAGCGGGATTAGCAAACTTATGATAGACGGTCTTGAGGTACAGGCCACCGAAAAAGAGGAAGGATGGGAATTCCTGGCGGCCCTCGACCTGGAAAACAGGGAAGAGGTATCGATTGAAGCTACCGATGTATATGGCAATACAGCTATGGTGCTGTATACGATTAATCTGACAGAGGTCGAGCCCCCCGTGATCACGATGATTGCTCCGTACGCTTCCGATAACGGGATTATCTACCTTTCTTCGGAAGATGATAATATTTACGTTGAGGGGCGTGTGGAAGATGAAAGCCTGATTGAATCCATCATGATCAACGGTGTTCTGGCGAGTTACATCCCGGCTGAATTAAATCCGACTTTTACTGCCCACCTGAACATCATGAACCAGAACAAGATTCTCGTTAAGTCCTCGGATGTATACGGGAACGAAACCGAGATGGAATTCCGGCTGAACAAGGAAGCCGCCAGGGTCACGGAAAACAATCCCATGGGACGTACCTGGGCTGTTTTCATCGAGAACTCCGATTACAAAACCTTTGCCAGCCTTGACGGTCCCGAAAAAGACATCAGGCTGATGCGGCAGGCACTGGCTAAATACCAGGTCCATAATGTCATACATAAGAAGGATGTCACAAAGAACGATATGGAGAAGTTCTTTTCCATAGAGCTGAGGGATCTGGTAAGAAGCAACCAGGTTAATTCGATCCTTATCTGGTACGCCGGCCATGGTAAATTCATTAATGAAACGGGATACTGGATCCCCGTCGATGCAAAAAGGGATGAAGAATTCACCTACTTCAATATCAACCAGCTTAAAGCGTCCCTTCAGTCTTATTCGAGTTTTGTCACCCATACACTGGTCATTACCGATGCCTGCGAATCCGGACCGAGTTTTTACCAGGCCATGCGGTCGACTCCGGAGGTAAAAAGCTGCGATGACTGGGAAGCCACCCGTTTTAAGTCTTCACAGGTTTTCTCATCTGCAGGATATGAACTGGCAGTGGATAATTCACAGTTCACAAGGACATTCGTAAATACGCTGTCCGGTTCCCCGAACTCATGTGTTCCGATTGAGTTTATCGTCAACAAGGTTACCACAGCGGTCGTAAACAACAACCAGCAGAAACCGAAATTCGGCAAGATCGATGGACTAGAAGATGAGAACGGAACATTTTTCTTCATTAAAAAGGATTACTAGTCAAATCCCGCACGGATGAACCCATTATACAATTTTATGAAAAGCTTCGCCACCGGAGCTTTTCTGCTTTTACACACCTGTGGTTTTTCACAGACCTATTATTTTGATAATTACAGCGTCTCGGAGGGACTGGCACAATCGAAAGTCTATGATATAATCCAGGACCGTAACGATTATATCTGGCTCGGAACAGGGGGAGGGGTGTCACGGTTTGACGGTGTTTCCATTGAGAATTTTACATCCGAAGAGGGACTGGCACTAAACGGGGTGAGGGCCATATTTGAAGCCTCCAACGGCTTCCTTTGGTTCGGACATACGGGTGGCGGGATCACACGTTTCGACGGTCGCCGCTTTGAGGTATTCGAAGATACTTCGATCATTATAAGCAGCGATATTACCTCCATCAACCAGGCTCCTGGCGGAGATCTCTGGATCACTTCAGACGGGAGCGGGGCCCTGCAGGTACTGAATCCGGATGCACCGCTTTCCGAGCTGAGACATGAATGGTACTACCAGGGGAGGGGACTGAGTGACAGGGTTTTTAGCATGTTTGCAGGAAAGGACAGTACCCTGTACTTTGTGATCGATATTCCGCGGGTACTTAAAAAAGATCCCGGATCGGATGAATTCCAGAGATTGCAGATTGAAGGCATGGCCTACTTCCAGATCACCTGCTTTATTGAAGATTCGAAAGGGAATTACTGGATAGGCACACATAACGACGGACTGTATAAGTTTAACAGGGAAACCCAGGAACTGAATTTCTACAATACCCGCAACGGCCTGGCATTCAATTTTCCCAGTACCCTGTACGAGGATTCAGGAGGAAATATCTGGGTTGGGACCTGGGGCGGGGGAGTAACCTGTATCCAGGATGGGAAGCTCAAAACATTCAACCAGGATAATGGTCTGCCGGATCTGAAGATCTGGTCCATAATGGAGGACGTGGAGGGAAATATCCTGATCGGAACGAATGAAAACGGTTTATGCATATTCAAAGGGGAGCATTTTGTGTCCTTCTCAGAAGAGGACGGCCTGGTTAACAACCAGGTCTGGGCCGTACTCCTGGACCGCACAGGTAAGTTCTGGTTCGGGACGAACGGGGGACTGAGCACATATGATCCGGACAGGCCGGAAGGTAAAGAATTCCAGACCCTGACACGCACCAGCAGATATGAAGTCGGAAACCAGATCAGGTTTTTAAAAGAGGACGCGCAGGGACACATCTGGATCGGCACGTATGATAACGGGGTTACTGAGTACAATCCGGGGAATGGCCGGTTCTCCTATTCCATCAGGATCAATTCCTACAACCAGCAGCTGCTTGTAACAGCCATGGAAATAGATCCGGACAACAAACTCTGGGTGGGGACTACTGCGGGACTGATCTATTACGATATCGACCGTGGCCAGGTTCAGTACCTGTCCACCGAACACGGACTTGGCGGTATGGCTATATCTGCCATTTATGCAGATTCAAAAGGTATCCTCTGGGGGGGATCAAGAGGAAAAGGCATTACAACCATTGAAGGAGATTCCATCAGGCAACTGGTTCTGGAAGATGACTTTACACCAACGTGTTTCGCGGAGAGCACTGGTGGAAGAATATGGGTGGGCACGGAAGGACAGGGAGTATTTGCCATTGAGGAAATGCAGCTGGTCAGGCATCTTACCCGGCAGAATGGCCTGCTCGCAAACCTTATCACCCTGGTGAATATCGATGATAATGAAAATGTTTTCATAGGTACCAATAAAGGATTGAACAAGTATGTCCCTTCCGAGGATAAAGTCTACACTTATATGGAGAAGAACGGATTTGTGGGCATAGAGACCAAGAATAACGCCTCCTTTCTTGATCCTGAAGGGAACATCTGGTTCGGTACGGTAGACGGGGTTATTAAGTTCGATCCCTCGAAAGAGCGCAGGATCGGAACGGATCCACTGACTCACATTACACGCATGCGGGTTAATCTTGAAGACCGGGAAATGGTCCAGGGATTGAAACTCGGTTTCAAGGAGAATTCAGTGATCTTTGATTTCAGGAGCATATGCCTTACAAATCCGGATGCGGTAAGCTACCGGTATAAAATGCAGGGAGCCGATGTTGACTGGCTTCCCATTACCGAACAGACAACGGCCACCTATCCGGCACTGCGACCCGGCAAGTATATTTTTCAGGTCAGGGCCAGCAACAGTGACGGATTCTGGAATGAGGTTCCCATTTCCTATTCCTTCCAGATCCGTCCTCCCTTTTATGCAACATGGTATTTCATAGCCAGCTGCATTATTCTGGGGGCAATAGCCATATTTTCATACATCAAGATACGTACCCGGGCACTTATCAGGAAGAACCTGATCCTGGAGGAGAAAGTCAGGGCAAGAACGGCCCAGGTGGTTGCACAGAAAGAAGAGCTGGCCCAGAAAAACAAAGATATTACCGATTCTATCCAGTATGCCAGGCGGATACAATTTGCCATCCTTCCCCCCGAAATTCCGTTCGGGAACACCTTTGTGCTTTTTAAGCCCAAGGACATCGTCAGCGGTGACTTTTACTGGCTTGTGGAAATGAGCGGCAAGGAATTCATAGCTGCGGTCGATTGCACGGGACACGGAGTACCCGGGGCATTTATGTCCATCATAGGCCACAATATGCTGAATAAGGTTGTAAAGGAATATGGTATTGACAAACCTTCAAAGATCCTTCAGCAGCTGGATAATGAGGTAACCAAAACCCTGCATCAGAAGGAAGACAGGCTGTCGGTAAAGGACGGCATGGATATGACCCTGATAGCCTATCAGAAGGATAAGAAAGTCCTTGAGTTTGCCGGCGCCTACAATCCTATCTACCTGATCCGAAAGGGGGAACTGATCGAAACCAAGGGAGACCGCTTTGCCATCGGGCGTTCAATCATGAAAGCAGAGAAGGAGTTCACCAACCACGAGATAAATATCCAGGAAGGGGATACCATTTACATGTTCTCTGACGGATATGCCGACCAGTTCGGAGGTGAGAAGGGCAAGAAATTCAAAATACAGCCCATGAAGGAACTGATCATGAGCATTCAGGACAAGTCCATGGAAGAACAACGCTCCATCCTTGACAGCACCATCGAAGCCTGGCGGGGCGACATCGAACAGATAGACGATATCCTGATCATCGGTCGCAGATTCTAGAACGGACTGCTTAATTATTGCAAGCTATAAAAATCTATCACAATGAATACAAAAAAAAAGATTACGAGTAAGGAACAATGTTATCGATTTTCACTTTTAATGGCGCTTATGGTATCTGCAATTTCATTCATAAGTGCACAGTCTTTTGATGAAGATATTTCTGCTATCGCTGATGTTATTGTTGATATAGGTGGATCAGGAGATTATACAACTGTACAGGCGGGCATTAATTCAATACCTGATGATAATGATACAGCGAAAATCATTTATGTTAAAAAAGGTATTTATTATGAAAAAGTAATTCTTGGTTATAAAA
>CBFDEE010000135.1:0-7231 GCA_965603745.1 uncultured Bacteroides sp.
GAGTTCATCTATCCATAGAGTACGCATGATTCTTCCGGCAGAAGAAATCCGAAAATCATTGTGGAATTTACCCCCTTCCTGTAAGTTGTGCTGTTCATAGACGTATTTTTGAAGATGCTCAGCATAGGGATGCATGGTGCGCATCTTATATACACGAATAATCTTACCACCCTTGCCAACACGTGGCAGTCTTACCAGGGCCCCGAAAGTAGGATTTTTTGGATAGAGAGGATCTCCATTCTTTTTCATCTTGAAGAAATAATAGCCATTAACAAATTCCTCATTGTCAACAGCAAAACCACAAGAATACAATCTGCCGAGGATCTCGGCCCTTGTGAGCACACGGTTTTGTCCCCGGGTAAGAAATGAATATATATTTCTAGTCAGTTTGAATTTGGGCAGGACTCTTTTAATGATGAAATCAAGGAAGTAATAAATCCAGTTAATGACGGGAGGGAACTTTTTTAGAATTCTTTTTTTACGAAGGTTCTTCGTTTCAGCACATCCGATAAAAATACCCCCTTCCGATAATTTAGTATTTATGGCCTCAAAGAATTTATTGATAAACCTGATGTCGTTGACTCTCTTCAGGTTTACGATTCCGTTCAGGTAATTATCTGGCTGGTAGAGTATATTGAACCTCGTAGTTGTTGACATTACTACGTTATGCGGATTTAGCAAATCAATCTGCCCGGAAATATATTCATAAGCACATTCTCCGCATTCTTCAATAATGTATCTTTTTAACTGGCCCGCAGACAGTGAAATATCCCTGACCTTAATATCGAGATCAGCATTCAATTTTGCCTCATCTGCAGACATTTGTTTCGGCCATTTCTTCCTTTTAGGTATTGTGATTGTACCATTACCATTCTGAACGGCAAGACGGTAAATCTTATTTATAATAACTTCGAATAATGTCAGAAAACCAATGGTGCCGAATATTACAAACCGGGAATATGCCAGTGAGCGTGCACCGTACATCATAATGACGATAATACCGAATATCAGAAGGTTTATAACCAGGACCTGGGCCGTTGAACTTTCCCATGGTGGATGTTTAGGGAAGTACTTTTTAAAACTTGCCGAGATGGTGATCCAGATAAACGTGAATAAGATTAAGCCATAAAGGTATTTTTGTGAAAGATAGGAAGCAGGATTGCCCTTAATCCAGATGATTAGGAGATAGGAAATACCTATAAGAAAAAGATCCAGGGACAATAGTGTTAACCTGTGGCGAAGCATAAGTAACAATCAACGTTTGAAGATAGTGATTCCTTTAATGATGACTATAAAAAGTTGTGAATAGTTGCAGGTTATATGATTCAGCAGATTTCTGCTCGACTCGCATTACAACTCACTGCGTTCAGACAGTAATGCTCATTACGCAGAACATGCTGAACTTATCAGGATATGGGGACGAGAAAGGAGAGGGGGACTTTAATGTGGAGGGATTGCCGGATACCCTCGATCATGATCCTGACTCTGTGTTTATGATGAAACTCTACCAGGGTTCCCTCGAGTCCCTTCAGGGAACCACGCGTAACTTTGACCCGGTCGCCAACCTTCATCACAGGTGATTCAGTGAACAATTCGTCCCCCGATTCAATAAATGTCCTGATAGCTTCTATCTGTACAGGAGGAATGGATACTGCTTTTCCTTCGAATGTGATGTATTTTACTGCTCCGGGAGTTTGAATGGCGGAAAAATATTCCGGCTTATCCACATGAACAAATATATATGATTTGAAAAGGGGCTCCTGAACCCATTTTTTACGGTCACTCCAGAGTTTCAGGGTTTTTACAAGGGGAAGATAATGCTCGATCCGTTTCTCCTCCAGCTTTTCGGCCACTTTTTTTTCCCAGCGGGGCTTGGTGTATATGGCGAACCATCTACTGTCCATGCATGCAATTTAATGGATTTCAAGGTAAATAATGATGTCATTCGGGAATTATCAATCAGGACCCGGAAATAACTTCTGAATGGTATATAGATTCAAAAACCCGATGGATGTCTTTATAATCCGAAAGATTCTTTCAGCGTATTAACATAATCCAACTTTTCCCACGAGAAAAATTCAACTTCGCGTTCTTCGGATTTGCCGCCATTTACTTCGGGATAAAAGGCCACTTTTCCGGTAAAGGAATCTCTTCCCATATGGCCATAGGAGGCGGTCAATCGAAATACGGGATTCTTCAATCCAAGCCGGTTGATAATGGCATTGGGCCTGAGATCAAATATATCTTGGATTTTATGGGCAATCTCGGAATCGGTCAGGGCTACATGAGAAGTACCGTAGGTATTAACGAAAAGTCCCACAGGCCTGGCGACTCCGATGGCATATGCCACCTGGACAAGCACTTCGTCAGCAATTCCGGCAGCA
The DNA here is from genome assembly GCA_965603745.1 of uncultured Bacteroides sp. Lineage (GTDB taxonomy): Bacteria > Bacteroidota > Bacteroidia > Bacteroidales > SM23-62 > SM23-62. The sequence goes on from CBFDEE010000135.1 coordinate 2,385, forward strand.
ACCATGTTTTTAGCCACATGGCGCGTCGCATAAGCGGCTGAGCGGTCTACCTTGGAAGCATCTTTACCTGAAAACGCACCTCCGCCGTGTGCTCCACGCCCTCCGTAGGTATCAACAATTATCTTTCGGCCCGTCAGACCGGTGTCCCCGTGTGGACCCCCAATAACAAATTTCCCAGTCGGATTGACATGAAGTATAAAGTCGTTTTTAAACAGAGCCTGAATACGTTCAGGGAGTTTGGCTACGGTCCTTGGTATCAGTATGGTCCGGACATCTTCCTTGATTTTTGCCAGCATGGCTTCATCTTCATCGAAATCATCATGCTGGGTTGAAACGACAATGGTGTGAATACTGACAGGATTATTCTTGTCATCGTGTTCTATGGTAACCTGGGATTTAGAATCCGGACGCAAATATGTCATTTCCTTCTCCTCACGCCGTATGGCAGCCAGTTCTTTTAATAACATATGGGAAAGAACCGATGCAAGGGGCATTAAATCGTCTGTTTCCCGGCATGCGTAACCGAACATCATTCCCTGGTCACCAGCTCCCTGATCTTCATCGGAGTTGCGGTCAACTCCCTGGCGAATATCCTGGCTCTGCTCATGAATAGCCGAGATTACCCCGCAGGAGTCAGCATCGAATTTATATGCTGCTTCGGTATAACCAATATCCCGGATAACCTGGCGTGCAACTTCCTGCACATCAACATAGGCCTGGGTGTGGACTTCCCCGCTTAAAACAACCAATCCTGTAGTAACAAGTGTTTCCAAGGCAACTTTAGAATCCGGATCCCTTCTCAGGAATTCATCAAGCAATGCGTCTGATATCTGGTCGGCTACCTTGTCAGGGTGCCCTTCGGAAACTGATTCGGATGTGAAGAGATAACTCATTGTATTTTTTTATAAAGAGTTTACGAAGTAATAAATAATTGCAGATTTAAACAAACAGTATGTGCCGGATATGGTTTTCACTCTGAGGACAGACCCGACCGGAAAAAAATGTGATGCTAATCTGAGGTAAGTTCACGGAATTTGTCCTCAAGCATTTCACCGGATTGTCCTTCAACCGATTCGTCTGCCACAATACTGCCTTTGTTGATAATAATAACCCGGTCACAGATGCTGGCAACTTCCTGAAGAATGTGGGTCGAAAGCATAACGGTTTTTTCTTTGCCGAGTTCTGAAATCAGATTTCGGATTTCAACAATCTGGTTCGGATCCAGTCCTGTAGTTGGTTCATCGAGTATAAGGATTTCCGGATCGTGGATAAGTGCCTGTGCAAGTCCCACGCGCTTCCGGTATCCCCTGGAGAGGGACTTGATCTGTTTATGAGCCTCCGGCTTCATTCCCGTCCGTTCGATCATTTCTTCAACAAGCGCAAGGGTATTTTTTTTCAAACCATACATCCCAGCTATGTAACCAAGGTATTCACGGACGTACATCTCCGTGTAAAGAGGATTGGACTCGGGGAGATAACCTGTAATACGCCTTATATCGATGGGACTTTCCACTGCATTCATACCACTTACATAAACCTCACCGGATGTAGGAGGAAGATAACCGGTGATAATTTTCATCGCGGTGGATTTGCCTGCACCGTTGGGACCAATAAATCCGGCAATTTCACCTTTTCTGATCTCAAAGGAAACCTCCTTAAGAGCAAACTGTTTCCCGAATTTCTTGTCTATATCGTTAAGTATGATGGACATATTTCTGACAACTGAACCCAAATATAATTATAACCGGGCAATTTGTCAGCAGTCCCGGGTCCGGAGGGCTTAATAAACATAATGGCAGAATATTTGCAATAAGCAATTAACATATAATGGAACCTGAATTTGTACATATCGAAAAAGACCTGGCAATTGAGGCCTGGATCATGTATGCCTTCAAGATATATGATATGCTCCTGATGGAGGACTTTGAGTTTGACGGTTGGTTAAAGGCTGATCTGAAATGGTATGAACTGAATTAGGCAGATTCCCGGCTCTGTAATATTCCGGGCTGTGTTATCTTTGCATACCGAACATAAGCCCTCCAAATGAAACCAAATATCGTATCTGCACTCTCCATCATCTTTCTCATTATCCTTCAGGGATGCATTGAATCCGGCAAAGGGAAAGAGAACCAGTTGTTTTATGTGGGATCCTCAGATGCCCGTACCGATCATTCCATTTTCCTGTGCCAGCTGGATTACGGGACGAATATCATCAGTGTGATAGATTCATTCCCGGGAAGCAGGGGCTCCTCATACCTTGCCTTATCACCCGACCAGAAATTTCTTTATGCCATTGATAAGCGTATATGGGATTCAAGCAGCCGGGAGCAAATGGTCAGTGCCTATCGCGTGCATCCGGACTCCTATATGCTTGAATACCTGAACAGCCAGTCAAGCCGCGGGTCCGGTCCCTGCCATATACACTGTAATTCAGACCGCAGCTATATTTTTGCCGCCAATTACAACAGCGGGAGCGTGGCCGTTTTTCCACTTTCGGATAAAGGGGAGATCCTGCCTGCCTCCGACCTGTATGTAAGCACTGGTTCCGGACCGGATACGATGCGGCAGAATTCCGCCCATACCCATTACGTGGCAATGGATCCTGACGAAAACTACCTCTTATCGCCGGACCTGGGTACGGACAGGGTCCTGGTATTTTGTTTTGATAAACCAAGTGGCAAGCTGATCCCCAATTCTCCGCAGCCATATTTTGCATCCGCTCCCGGAGCTGGACCCAGGCATCTCGCTTTTCATCCCGACGGAAAGCATTTCTATGTTGTTAATGAACTAAACGGAACCCTGAACGCATGCAGTTTTGATAAAGGAACGGGGCGCATTTCAGAGATCAATACCCTTTCCACCCTGCCGGAAGGACATAAGGGAGCAAACAAATCGGCCGCAGTCCGTGTGCATCCCGGCGGTAAATTTGTCTATGCATCCAACAGGGGAAGGGTGAGCAGCATAGCTGTTTTTCGCATTGACAGCGATGGCAGCATTCAGCCGGTTCAGATATTTGATGACATTCCCGGCTGGCCCCGGGATTTCAATATTGATCCACGGGGCAAATTCCTGCTTGCTGCCGGTGAACATGAAAATCAGGTTGAGGTTTTCAATATAGACCAGGCAACAGGCAAGATTTCCTCAACCGGGGAACGGATAAGCATCCGGTCTCCCGGGAATATCATTTTCGTGGAATAGCAGAAAATACCCTTCAGGGGAAAAATGAGCATCAGGTCTCCGGGAAATATATTATTCGTTGAAGAAAAGGCTTACCAGGACAGTAACCAGCAATGACAGGAAAAATGCGGGGATCAGTTCATACATTAACTCGCTTAGCGCGGGAACAGATTTCCAGACAAAAACCGTTATCGTTCCTGTAATCAGGCCGGCAATAACCCCGCTTCGGCTTGTTCGTTTCCAGAATAGGGCCAGAATGCTTGTGGGACCGATTGCTGCGCCCAGTCCCGCCCAGGCAAACAACACGAACCAGAACACAAGATCCTCGATCACAATCCCCAGGATGACCGAAATAATTACCAGCAGTACGATAGCCAGCCTGCTCAGCATGGTCAGCCGGGATTCAGGAATAGGCGTATCCCTGTTCAGTATCCTGTCGTAAAGGTCCCTGACCAGGCTTGAAGCAGCGACCAGCAACTGGCTGTCGGCGGTGGACATAATGGCGGCAAAGATGGAAGCAAGCAATAATCCAACCAGGACAGGATGAAGCAGTTTATTCGCCAGGGTAAGATAAACATTCTCCGGATCGGCATCCGGTAACATGCTGTCAACCGGGAAATAAGCCCTTCCGATCAACCCGATAAACAATGCCCCGCCTGCCATCAGGATGTTCCAGATGGTCCCGACGATCGCAGTCCACCGGAACTGGGAGGGGTCTTTAATGGACATGTACCTGACAAGAATATGCGGATTCCCGGGCGATCCGAGTCCTATTCCCAGGAAACCGGCAAATACACCAAAACTCAGTGCTGCCGGATTCAGGAATCCATCATCAAAATGCAGGACCTGGCTGCTGACCTCCGTCCATCCCCCGAAATGAATCACGGCATAAACAGGCAGGCCAACCAGGGCAAACAGCATGACAAAAGCCTGCAGAACATCGGTCAGGCTGACGGCCAGGAATCCCCCGAGGATTGTATAAGCCAGGACAATGGCGGCGGTGAGAACAAGTCCCCAGTTCTGTTCAAGCCCGAAATTGGCAAAAAACGCCTTGCCGCCACCGACGAACTGTGCTGATACATAAGTAACCATGAAAACCAGGAAGATCAGGATAATAAGGATCCTGAGAACCCCGTTGCGATCATTGAAACGTGCTGAATAGAAGTCGGGGAGGGTGATGCAGTCATGACGGCCCGAAAACTCCCTTAACCTGGGTGCATAGTAAAGAAATAACAGGAACTCAACAATAGTATAACCTGCCACTGCCCAAAGGGATGAAAGCCCCATGCTGTATGCCATTCCGGTCATTCCAAGGATCAACCATGCACTGCGTCCGGAAACCACGGCCGAAAGGGCAACCACCAGCCTGCCCATCTGTCTTCCGCCAAGAAAAAATTCAGAGACACCGCGCGATGAGAATTTCGAGGAATAAACACCGATACCCACGACAATGATGAAATACAGAATAAATGGTATAATAATTGCAAAATTCATTCGCGGAAGGCCTGGTTTATAAGCCGGGATTGCTGGCTTTAATGCTCACTTGCTGTTTGCTGCAGGTTATTTCGACAGTGGATTCCTGATGCATAATATTTTCCGGGTATGCAATATTTTAAATGAAAACCCCGATAAATGCTGAACTTACTAAAAAAGTTTTATTTTTGCAGATC
>CBFDEE010000136.1:0-7213 GCA_965603745.1 uncultured Bacteroides sp.
AGGATGGATGAAGGAGCGGATTCAGGAGAGATAATCAGCCAGGAAAAAGTGGATATTGGTCCCGGGGATACAGCGAGTGTATTGTATGATAGGATCATTGATACAGCCAAAAAACAGATTGAGGATTTCCTTCCGAAACTTCAGGATAATTCTTTGTCTGCAGTGCAGCAAAATCATAAGCATGCCAACTACTGGAGAAAACGGGGCAGAAAGGACGGCGAAATGGATTTCAGGATGAGCACCGATGCTGTCTACAACCTGGTCCGGGCTTTGACGCACCCGTATGTTGGTGCATATACTTTACAGGGAAAAAGAAGTAAAAATCTGGGAAGTTGTACCACAGGCTGTAAATAAACCGAATAGAAAACCTGGCAAAATACTGGATGTTAGTCCCGATAATGAAATTCTGATTACCAGCCACGAATTTGAGACCTTACCTGGAAAAGACGAATATCTATGAAAAAAGTAATCATGATTGCAGTTCACCCGGATGATGAAACACTTGCATGCGGCGGAACCTTGTTAAAACATTAAAACCTGGGTGATGAGGTTTACTGGCTCATCGTAACCGCAATGTCCGAAGAAAACGGATATGAAAAAGAAACGGTAGAACTGAGAGAAATGGAGATCAGCCAGGTTGCCGGGAAATTTCATTTTGACCGGGTGGTACATTTTAATTTTCCAACCCTGTAACTGGACGAATTACCCGTCAGCAGTCTTATCTCGGAGTTTTCATCTGTTTTCAGTGATATTAAACCCAATATTGTTTATTTGCCATTCAAAGGAGATATTCACTCGGACCACCGGGTAGTATTCAATGCTTTGTACAGCTGTACAAAAAGTTTCAGATACTCGTTTATTGAGAAAATTCTTATGATGGAAACCATCAGCGAAACAGATTTTGCCCCGCCATTGAATGAAAATGCCTTTTTGCCCAATTATTATGTGGAAATTTCGGAATTCATTAAAATCAAAAAATAAATTCTTCAGATATTCAAATCGGGAATCGGAGAACACCCTTTTCCGAGAAGTCTGCGCAATATTGAAGCACGAGCTACTCTGAGAGGTTCACGATGCAACGCTGAATATGCAGAGGCGTTCATGATACTATAAGAAATTGCTAAATAGCAAGCCCGGGGAAGTCCGCATTCTGCTGAATTAATCAATCCACCCCGGTTTCTTTTTCCCTGCCAATAAGCCATTCTGCAAGTTCCCAGTCAAACCGGGTATCGATATCAACCGAGTATTTTTCCTGCATTTCATATCTTTTTATCCTGGGGAAATCCCAGAAAGAAGTATGTTTTCGCAGGGATTCACAATTAACGATGTAGATCGAGCCATTCAGTTGCCAGAGTCGGGGCGCATCCTGCCTGCGGGTAAGCGTTTCCCCGGACAAGCGATGCAGGAATCCATCATGATCCTCTCCCAGCAGGGTGGTATAGGGATTTGATTTTGCCAACATGACAGAAACAACCATGTCAACATTATCCGAGTACAATTTCATCGCCTCCTGCAAATGCGATGATGAACGCATAGGTGAAGTGGGCTGAAGTATAAGTACGGCGTCGTAATGGACTCCCTGCTCTTCATAGTGATCCAGTGCATGCAAAACCACTTCATAGGTACCGGCCCGGTCTGTGGCCAATTCATCCGGCCGTTTAAAGGGTACGGGTAATCCCGTGGCCCGGACACAATCAATGATGGCATCATCATCTGTTGAAACGCAGATATTGTGATCGGCAGCTATGCTGCGTGCCGCTTCGATGCTGTAGTTAATTAAGGGAGTACCTGCCAGCAGCTTGATATTTTTTCCGGGAATCCCCTTTGAACCGCCCCGGGCAGGTATAAGAATTAATAGATCCATGATCAGTTATTAATGTAATCCTCGAGTTGCTGGACCTTCTGATAGTCATCATACCTGCCGATGTCAAACCAGTAACCGATTATCGGGAATTTTACGATCTTACAGGAATTGTTAAGAAGAACCTGTATAAAATCGGTGGCATTAAAGCTTTCATTGACAGGAATATGTTTAATCAGTTCTTTTTTCATTAAATATATCCCGGCATTGGCATAGTATGTATAGGTGGGTTTTTCCCGCAATTCTGAGATTTTATCTTCCACCTGTCGCAGAATTGCGTATGGAACATTCACATTGTAGGGGATCGAGGCAATGGACAGATCTGCCCCTTCCTTTATAAAATGCAGATAGAATTCTTCATAGTTAATGTTGGTAAAAAGATCAGAATTCATTACCAGTACCGTATCATTCTCAAATTCTTTAACCAGGGAAAGTGAACCGATGGTACCCAGTGGTTTGGATTCTTCAATGAAGGAAATATTGATCTCTTCCCTGTTTTCTTTCTCAAAATATTCGATGATCTGGTTTTTAAGATAATTAACGGAGATACTGAAATTCTCGATCCCGTAATAAACCAGGCTGTCAATGTTATGCTCGATAACGGGTTTATTGCCCACCTTCAGCAGCGGTTTCGGAATTTTATCTGTTAATGGTCTCAGCCTTTCGCCTCTACCCCCGGCCATCAGTACTGCATCAACAGGCAGGACGGAATGTTTCTTCGTGAAGTCGTACAATCTGATTATTTTTCCATCATCATCCAGCATTGGTACCAGCTTAATTCCTTTTGCCCTGATTTCCTGGATCAAGTCCAGTGAAATGTTCCGGGTAGTGAAATGATAAAAAGTATCGGGTAGAATACCGATGATCGTATCCTTAAGAGATTTCCCTGAAACCAGACCCCGCCTGATATCTCCATCCGTCAGGCTTCCAAGGACAACATTCGAATCATCGACAACAAATAATGTCAGGATATCGGAAGAATGTTCGTTGATCCTGGTCAGTGCTTCCCTGATCGAAGCACCTGATTTAATAATATAACTGGAAATTTCCATCATTGCTTATACTTATAATCGAATCATCTCATCGGGTTCGAAATTCTTAATGGCTTTTTTGCCAATGACATTATCCCATTGCATCGGATCTATACCATGGCCTGGCCTTTTTACGGTCAGGTTTTTCTCGGTCAGCAGTTCTCCCTGCTTAATCTGCACTGCTGCCACGATACTCTTGCGGACGATATTGATATTTTTCTTCTCGGATCCGGAGGGGATCTTCCTTCCGTCACCGAGAGAGAGTTCAATATTGCGAATGGCCCTGACCATGGACTTCAGTTCCGCAGGATCCAGGCTTGCCTTATGATCCGGGCCCTCCATGGTTTTATCCAGGGTAAAATGCTTTTCAATCACACATGCACCAAGGGCAGCAGCGGCCAGGGCAACTTCTATTCCGGGAGTATGGTCAGAGTATCCGGTTTTTACATTCAACTGCTTTCGGATTGTCTCCATTGCTGTGAGATTCACATCTTCAAAAGGAGTTGGATATTCGGTATTGCAATGCAATACAGTTATTTTATCAATTCCGGTCCCGCTTCCGGTCAGCACTTCCAGGGCTGCTTTTACCTCATTCAGGTCTGACATTCCTGTTGAAAGGATTATCCGGCGGTTCAGTCCCCCGATCTTCCGCAAATAAGGCAAATTAGTAATTTCCCCGGAAGGGATCTTGAAAGTGTCCATTCCGAGTTTTACCAGCATATCTACACTGTCCAGGTCGAAAGGTGAGGATAAGAAATCAATGCCGGAACCGGAGCAATAAGACAGGAGTTCCCGGTGCTCCTCCATTCCCAGTTCAAGCTTCCGGATCATATTGAACTGGCTCTCATCCCGGTTCGTCGAGAGCTTCTGGTAATCTGCCTTGGGAGAATCCTTTACCGTTAATGCAGAGGCCCTGAAAGCCTGGAATTTGACGGCATCTGCCCCGGCTTCAACCGCACAGTCCACCATTTTCCTGGCAATTCTGATATCTCCGTTATGGTTTACACCGGCTTCCGCTATGATATAGATGCCGCTCATTCTGAGGGAAAGCTAAGTTGTTTTATCATCAGCTTGCTCCCCGGCTCGGTTTTTTCAAGGACCTCAACCATTTTCTGAGCTGCCTTCCCGTCACCGAACTTATATTCCATACCCTTCAGGATCTCTTTTATTTCACTGCCTGAAGCTTTGTCAATGCCTGCCGTAATTGATTCTGCCGCACATTCGGTATAGATGATGCTTTCATGTGCAATTCTCCCGTTCTGCCTGATCCCGATATTTACGGTAGGTATTTTAAAATAAGGGGCCTCTATAATTCCGCTGGAGGAGTTTCCAATCACGAATTTACAATGGGGGAGCAGATTAAAATAATTAAGATATCCCAGGGAGTTTATATACTTGTAATCGGGGTTATTCAATGCCTTATCCTGAAGGAATTCATGAATCACATCCCTGTCCATATCTGCATTCGGGGCTGTAATAACTATCTGAAAATTAAAATTCTCCAGGCTCCTGAATACATTCTCGATCTGTTCCCTGGGGGTATAATTAAATTCAAGGGTAGTGGGATGGTAGGAGAGCAAGATCGTTTCTTTGCCGGGATCAAGATCAAGCCGGGCAAACAGTTCATTTTTATCTATCTTCCTTACAGTCTGGATATTATCAATTGTCAGGGCCCCTGTATTGTAAATGCGCCATTCCGATTCACCCATATTCCGGATATTGTCCGCATATTCATCGCAGATAACGAAGTGAATATGCGCTGCTTTTGTGATCATATGCCTGATTTGTTCATCGATATGGCCTTCGGTCTTCTCCCCTCCATGTAAATGAACAATTGGTTTTTTGAATAAGATGGCATTGGATACAATGGCAAGCAATTCGTACCGGTCTCCGAGGATGACCACAAAGTCAAATGCAAAATCTTCAAAAATCCTCGATAGCTCAATGGTAGCTATCCCGAGCGAGCGAGCCAGTCCCCCGTCATCACTTGTATTAAGCAGATAATCAAAAGTCGCCGTAATCCTGAATCCGGAATCCTGGATCTCATTTATCGTTTTTCCCATTTCTTCAGCAAGGTGAGCACCACCGATGAAAAGTAAACATTCAAGATCCGGAGATTCTTCAATACCCCTTATCAGCGATGTAAAGATCCCGAATTCGGCTCTTGTCGTGGAAAAAACGGCTACTTTTTTCATTCTTATCTTATTGAAGCGACCAGTCTGTTAATGCATTCCGTTCTTTTATCAGGACCGGATCCATTCCTCAGGAACACTGCTCGGCAGATTGACTATCCTTTGAGAAAGCGATTCCGCGTTTTTAAGTCCGTATGCCTGGCACTGCTTGTACATATCAAGCGTGTTAATCAATTGCCAGGCTGGCCGTGTCATTATATTATTTTTGTTAAGATATGACAGTAAGCGGTCCCTTTCAAGCTTATTTTCCAACAGCACTGTATTCAGCCAGTAATTGGATGCACAGCCCTGGGGTTCGGTAAAAAACGAAATATCCTCGGTTTTGAAAAATTCAAGATATTCCCCTGCCAGGATACGTTTCTTCTGAATGAAAAGATCAAGGTTTTCCATTTGTGAACAACCCAGTGCGGCATTGATATTTGGCATGCGGAAGTTATATCCGATCCGGTCGTGCTCATATTCCCAGGGATGAGAGATCTTTGCCTGGGTTGTAAGGTGCCTGGCTTCCGCGACCAGTTCTTCATCACTGCTTAAGATCATGCCTCCTCCGCCCGTGGTGATCGTTTTGTTCCCGTTGAAGCTTAATATTCCGGTTTTACCAAAGGAGCCGGTATGCCTGCCTTTATACCTGCTTCCCAAACTTTCAGCTGCATCCTCAACGATGGTTATATTATGCTCACGGCAGACTCTATTCAGTTCGTCAAGCCTTACAGGGTGGCCGAAAGTATGCATGGGCACACATGCGGAGATCCTGTTACCGGATTTCCTGTTATAACAAAAGCCGTCATCACCCATGCGTCCGAATTCCCCAAGGAAATCCTTCAGGCTTTGCGGGGATAATCCCAATGTTTCATTGTCGACATCAAGGAATACTGGTTTCGCACCTGCATAGGTTATTGCATTGATGGTTGCAATAAAAGTCAGGGGCTGAGATATCACCTCATCACCGTCTTTTACTCCGCAGAGCCTGAGCGCAAGATGAAGTGCCTCCGTACCATTTACGCAGGATACAGCATAACCGGCACCGCAATACGAAGCAACTGTCTCCTCAAAAAGGTCTACGTATTTGCCAACACTCGAAACGAATGTACTATCAATGCAGTCTTCCAGGTACTTCTTCTCATTACCGATGAAACGTGGCTCGTGCAAAGGTATAAATTCATCGGTATTGTATATGTTACGAATGAACCGTATGAGCCTGTCATACATTGTATATGGTTGATTTATATTTTTTCAGGTTGTCTGCCTGGGTAAACCATTCGATGGTTTCCCGCAGACCCTTTTCAAGGTCATATTTCGTCTGAAACCCGGTCAGTCTTTCAAGTAATCCGTTATCTCCCAGCAGACGGTATACTTCCGATGATTCAGGCCTTAACCGGGTTTCCTCTGTTATAGCCCGGGCATCTGACTTCATTATATCCTTGATCAATTGAAATAATTCCAGGATGGAAACTTCGCTCCTGGTGGCAATATTGATTTCTTTACCAATGGTTTCATCGCAACCGGCAATGGCAAGAAATCCCCTGCAGGTATCGGTGACAAAATTGAAGTCACGTGTTGGTGTCAGGTCGCCAAGATGGATTTCCTTAAGACCGTTAGCAATCTGTGTGATTATGGTAGGTATTATTGCCCGGGCGGACTGACGTGGGCCATAGGTATTAAAAGGCCGGGCCACAGTGAGGGGCAGACTGAAGGCATTGTGGAAACTCATGGCAATTGCATCGGCACCAATTTTCGAGGCGGAATATGGGGACTGTGGCTGTTTTGGATGTTTCTCATCAATGGGAACATATAAAGCAGTTCCGTAAACTTCAGATGTTGATGTATGGATAATCCGGGTGTTCCCCTTTTCTTTTGCTGCCTGGCAGATATTCAGGGTGCCTGTAATATTTGTGTCAACATAACTAGAGGGGGCGATGTATGAATAGGGAATGGCAATCAGGGCGGCCAGATGGAACACCAGGTCGACATCAGCAATCATTTCCATACAAAAATGAGGATCCCTGATATCACCAGCCAGGACATTTATCTCATCACGGCACCCGATCTCCTCGATCCATCCCCAGTCGTTGAAAGAATTGTACAATGAGAGTGCCTTTACATTATAGCCTTCCTTGAAAAGCATCTCA
>CBFDEE010000137.1:0-7211 GCA_965603745.1 uncultured Bacteroides sp.
TAACTCCGTAATTTGTGTAATAGTACAGGTACTCATCAACCCATTTATATATATCGGCCTCGGCCGGCAGGTCAGTAAGGAAGGTAACCTCCAGTGTATCGGTTGCATTGTTCCCGCATGTATTGGTGACGGTCAGGGTAGCTTCGTAGGTAGCCGGACCGTCGGTGGCATACATGTGGGAGGGTTTTCTTTCGGTCGAGGTGTTCCCGTCGCCGAAATCCCAGATATGCGATTCGTACTCTCCCTCGAAGTCGAAAATGACCGGATCTCCGGGACAGAACTCCTCGCCGTTCGCCAGCCATGCATCGATCGTGGGTTTTGCTGCCCCGCCAATGATAACCGTCGTGGTCAGGGTGTCGTATCCGCAATAGTGGTCCAGCTCCAGAGTAACTTCATAGGTCCCTGTATCATAGTAGGTATGATTCACCCATTCGGAATAAATATCGTCCTCGGGGACGCCGACATCCCCAAAATCCCATTTTATCCAGTAGGCCTGGGCATTTTCATCGATCCAGAATGTCATCACTTCCCCCGGGCAGGCTTCCCCGTCGTCGGTGACCATGATATTGCCGGGATTTGCATAGACCTGGAAGCCTACATAATCCTCTCCCTGGTATCCGAGGTCGTCATACACAGTAAGTGTTACATCATAGTATCCGGGTTCCCAGTCTCGTCCGACCAGTTCAAACTCATAAACGAGCTCACCGTTGATATCCCATTCCCATATGGGGGTGCCGGTGATGCTGATATCAGTGTTATTGAAAAGATTTACGAGTGCAGGCTCACAATCTTCCAGTATTTCAAGGTAGATTGAAACCTGTGCATTGATGCCTGTGCCGCAGATAAGGGCAAGGCAAAGCATAATGAAAAAGTGGTTGACTTTTCTCATGATATAGTGGTTTTAGTATTGGCAAAGAACGCGTGAATGTAAGTTAATGAAAAACTGCTTACAACAACTTATTTAAGACAAGAATTCTGGTCTATTGGTTGCAGGGAAATCAGATCCTGAGGCCCATGACAAGAATGTCGTCGATCTGTTCTACACCGCCCATCCAGTCCAGGATTGTATTGTCAAGAATTTCCTTCTGCTCCTCCATGGATTTCTTATGGATCCGGATCAGCAGTTCCTTGAAGTTCTTGGTCATGAACTTCTTCTGTTTCATTCCTCCGAACTGGTCGACATAACCATCGGAGAACATATATAGGGCATCCCCCTTTTCAATATTTATATCCTGGTTGCTGAAAGGATCGGTTTTTTCCTTGTGGATCCCAATCGGCATTTTGTCCGGTTTGAATTCTACCAGCTTTTCGTTCCGGATGAGGTACAGGGGGTTGTAAGCACCCGAGTACTGGATTTTCATTCCTGCCGTATCTATCACGCAGAGGGCAAGGTCCATACCGTCCTGGGCTTCTCCCTCCTCTCCTGTCTGACCCAGTGAAGATATGACATGGCTCCTGAGCTGGTTGAGTATCTCATTGGCCTGGGTGGTAGCCTCCTTGTTAACGATCTCGTTCATGAATGATATCCCCAGCATGCTCATGAATGCCCCCGGAACCCCGTGACCTGTGCAGTCTGCTGCTGCAACAACGGTCATTTCGTCTTTCAGGGTCATCCAGTAGTAGTCACCGCTCACGATATCCCTGGGTTTGTAGAGTATGAAGTGTTCCTCCAGTTTGTCCAGCATGTTTTCCGGAGACAGGATGGCCGTCTGGATGCGGCTGGCATACTGGATGCTGTCGGTAATCTCCTGCTTTTGCTGGAATATCTGGTCCCGCTGCTGCTTGATCTCGATGTTCTGTTCCTCCAGCAGGATGTTGGCCTGCTTTTTTGCCTGGTACTGGCGGTATACCACGAATCCGAATACCAGGATGATGACGGATATCCCGATGACAGAGATCAGGAAGATCCGCTGCCGTTTCACCCTGGCTATCTGGAGTGCGTTCTGGGTGTTCAGTAGGACATTCTCCCGCTCTATCCTGTCCGTCTCATACTTTGTTTCCAGCTCGGATATCTGTTTCACGCTCTCTTCGCGGAGGCTGGAGTCTTTCAGGGAGCTGTACAGTTCATAATTCTCCAGGGCGAGCCTGTAGTTGCCCATGTCCTTGTGGACATCCGTGATGAATTTATAAACCTCGAACATTTCCCTTTTCAAATCCAGCTCCCTGGATATTTCCAGGCTCCTGTTCATGTATTCAAGGGCCTGTGGGTATTTCTTCCAGCGGTAATAAATATACCCGATATTATTCAGCACCTCCGCTTCTTCTTTACGCTGCCCGATTTCCTGGTACACCTCAAGGGCTGCCAGGCTGGCTTCCAGGGCTTCTTCATAGGATCCTCCTTCCAGCTGCACAATACCAATATTAAACTGCGCATTGGCGATACCGGACTTGTCTTCCAGTTCCTCATACTGCCTTAAAGCCCTGCGGAAATTCTCCAGGGCATGCCCGAAATCCCCCATTTCCTTGTAAACAATCCCGATGTTAAGGTAGGACTGGGCGATCCCGGTAATCCCGTCAATATCCTGGGGGTTTTCATCCAGGTATTCCTGGAAGAGCCTCAGGCTTTCATTGTAATATTCCAGTGCCTTTTCATAATCCAGCCCGAAGAAGAAATATACCGTAGCAATATTGGAGCGGCCCCGTGCCATGTGCAGGGTAGCCCCGATCTGTTCCTGCAACCTCAGGTTTTGCTGGTAATACTCGATGGCCTTATCGTATTCGCCCATGGTCTTGTAGGCGACGCCCACATTGTTTAGAAGCAGGGCCCTTGCGTCCATAATGGACCTCTTCTTTTCCGGATCCTCCTCCAGGGCTTCTCTTTCCTCCAGAATCTCGACCGATGAAAGCCAGTTGGCCAGGGCTTCGTCGTAATTGCCCTGGTAGAACCGGGCCGCACCCAGTGTCAGATAGGCATCGCTCTGGTGGATGAGAGAACCTGTCTCCAGAGCCAGTTCAACGGCCTGTTCTCCGTATTCCACGCTCTGCTGCAGGTTTCGGCTGAGAAATATGCGGGTAAGGGACAGGAGGGCATCCACCCGGATGGAATCGTCGTCTGTGTTTTCAACCACATCCTGGATGCTGTCGACCAGAGTCTGTGATCCGGCCGGCTGGATCAGCAAACTGAAAAGTAATACTATATACAGCAGTTTTTTCAATTGGAAATGAGAAGGCTTATTCAGAACATAAATGTAATTTATTCTGATGAATTTCCAAGGCTCATTTTTTACTCAGCAAGCCGGGGGGGATTTTTGCTGCGGATCAGTGGAAAATCGTGCCCGATGGAGAAGGTATACGGCCACTGGGTACTTCCCTTGTGCTGCTTTGAGAGTTCGGGCACCTGGTCATTCAGGTATGCCTTGAGTTCATATACGGTCACGTTGCCGTCTCTCGGTGCCCCGTCCGCTCCGCCGTCGAGGGCTTCCAGGAGGGTGTAGGTAAAGAGCCCGTGTCCCAGGCTCTGAACCTCGGTTGCATACTGCTCGCTGCCGGCAGCCGCCATTACATGGACTCCCGAGCTGCGGGACAGCTGTGCCATGGCTTTTTCCTCCATGGCACCCCGCTGGGCCAGGATCTCGGCAGAACCGCCGCTCTGGCAGGCATCCAGGACCACGACCTGCTTCAGTGCCGCGATGTTCCTGAATTTTTCCTGCATGGCTGCAGCTTCGATGGATTGTGTACTGAGCCTTTCCTGCTGGTAGAGGCTGACGTTTTCGGTCGGAATGAAATAAAAAGTATTGTCTACCATGCTCCCGTGCCCGGCATAGTAGAACACAAACACATCCTCTGGTTTTGCCTTGAGGGACAATTCCTCCAGGGCCGTAAGGATGTTCTCCCGGGTCGCCTCCCTGTCATAGAGGGAATGCACCTCGACCTTTTTAAAGATGGTTTTTCCCTGTTCCTCCAGGGTTTTACTGAAAGCTTTCGCGTCATCCTTTGCGTAATTCAGGTTCAGGGCGGGATTTTCATATTCATTGATCCCCACTGCGACCAGGTAGCAGTTGATCACCTGTCCCTTTCCGTCGTAATAAAGTTGCACTACAGAAGGAAAGGATTCTATCCTCCCTTTGCTGTAGGCGCTTACCTGCAGAGTATTTCGTCCCGGTACAAGGTCTATCTCTACGGACTCTTCAATGGATTTGCCTTCCTTTTTCACCCCTAGCATTTCTTCGCTGCTCAGGGGTATGCGTTTGCCGTTATTCAGAAGGCGGACTTCATCGATGCCTCCTCCCCGGTTGGTTAGCCTGACGTCCAGGTTTATCCGGGGACTGCTCACCGTGTCCCGGTTCGCAGGAGAAAGGATCTCAACGGATGGGGGAGGGGATTCTTTCAGCCGTTCCTGGATGCTGCCGCCCCTGAATACGGGACCCGATCCTGATGGTTCCCCTGGTCCGTTCTCTCCGGCAGATTGCGCGGGATCCCCGGTATCGCTTTCTTTCAGCTTCTGCTGCAGTAACCCGGGACTATAAAACTCATCGAAGAACTGGTCAATATTGAAAAGTTCCGTGCCCCTGGCGAAAAAAATGGACTTGCGTGCTCCTTCCGAGGCATCGAAGTGTCCGTCAGCCGTTGACACCATCCAGTCATCTTCCCCCATGAATATGTAAGTGAGAAGGAGTTCCCCGGTTTTCAGGTTCCAGGTTTTGAGTGTGCCGTCATGGCTTCCGGTAACAAGCCATTGCCCTGAGGAATCAATGTTAACGGAACTCACCGTGCCCCTGTGGCCTTCAAAGGTCCTTATTACCGAACCGGTACGGATGTCCCATAGTATTGCCGTATTATCGTCACTGCCCGTGACCATGTACCTTCCTGTTTCATCTATGTCAAGTGCCTGCAGACGGGCCTCGTGAGCCGTGAATTTTTTCAGTTGCATGCCGGTGGCAAGGTCCCATAACTTGGCCTTCCCGTCCCAGCTTGCGGTTATAATCATGTTATGCTCAGGATGGCGCCTGACTGCCGATACAACATTGGTATGCCCTATAAATTCACGGATCTCCTCCCCGGTATCTATCTCGAACATCTTAAGCTTCCGGTCCAGTCCCCCGCTGATCACATACAGCCCGCTGTGGCTGAACTGCACGGAATACGGTGAAACGTCCTCATGCGCCCGGATACGCTGCAGGAGGCGCCCGGTTCCCACTTCCCATATCCGTACCATGCCATCCCAGCTCCCGGTGGCAAGCAGTTTCCCGTCGGGACTGAAATCCACCGAAAAGCAGGGGATATTGGCTGTCCGCTCGGGAAGCGAGACCATCATGTTCCCGCTTTCGATATTCCATATCCTGGCGGTGCCGTCGGCTGCACCTGTTGCGAGCAGTTTTCCGTCGGGACTGAAATCCAGCGAAATGACGATGCCTTCATGTCCCCTGAATGTCTGGACAGGTTTCCCTGTGTAGAAATCATAGAGCCTGGCCAGGTTGCCCATCTTTCCTATGGCCGCATACTTGCCGTCAGGGCTGAGCCTGACCTCGTTCATAAATGCCACCCAGTACATATACCCGTCGCTCAGGATCTTTTCATCCACATCGTTCAGGTAACCCTGCAGGCTGTGCATTTCCTTTCCGGAAGGAAGCCTCCAGATCTTTGCCGTCCGGTCCTCGCTGCCGGTGATCACAAGGTCTTTTGACGGGTGAAATCCGGCGTCCGTGATGTCTTTCAGGTGTCCTTCCAGAACGCTGACCTGTTCCCCGGTGGATGCATCCCAGATATGGCAATCACCGTAGAGCGTTGAAAGAATGTATCTGCCGTCATGGCTGAAATAAGCGGTTCCCCACCGGCCTTTTCGTCCCTTCATGCTGCGAAGGACCTTTGCGTCTGATGTGTTCCATATGAAAACCGAATCCATGTTGCCGGCAACGATCTCTTCCCCGGAAGGGGAAAAATGGGCACTGATTGAACAGCTCGTGCATGAGGTCCTGTCCGATTTGAATTTACGGACCTGCTTACCGCTGCGCAGATCAAAAACAAAGGCGGTCCGGTCACTGCTCCCGGTGAGCAGGGTTTTTCCGTCGGGACTGATCTCGACGGAGCGGGCCGTGGGATACCCGAACTTTTTCTGCATGGGGATGTCTGCCGTGTCGGGTTTGAAGCGCTGGATCTCGACACCGTCCCCGAGGCTGAAACGGATTGCATGGCTCCGTTCCGTACCGGCTATGATGGAGTTCCCGTCCGGGTGGAAGTCCACCGACAGGATACGGTCAGCCTCCATGAAAATATCGTGGACCTCGCGGCTTGTGGGTATCTCCCAGATCTTCAGATGATAATCCCGGTCAATGGAAGCCAGGTACCTGCCTGTGGGACCGAAGTCCAGGTAGCGGACATCATGCGTATGTCCCATGAATGAACGGATCTCTCTTCCGGTGGATGTTTCCCAGAGTTTTACCGATTTGTCAGAGCTGCCGGTAGCGGCAAATTTTCCGTCAGGGCTGAAAGCGACCGAGGTAACGGCTGCATAATGCCCGGTCTGAACGACCGTTTCAATGGGATAATCCTGGGCCCTGGCAGGAAAGACGGACAGAAAGGCAGGCAGCAGGAACATGAAGCGTGGGACAATCATGATTATTCCTTTTTATTGTTGTGGAACAGAAAAATACAAATTAATGGCAAGAGTTCATAACCCTGTAAGGGTCCCATTACCCTGATTGAATATTCTGTGACTCTCGTAAAAGATACTCGAATACTTTTTCTATATTCGAATGACCCAAATATTCTGCATTGAAAAGCCAGACTATTATCCTGATCCTGCTGTTCCTGTTGATCTGCATATCCTGCAGTGACGAGGGAATCTGTACCGATGACATAACATGCAGGGTAAATGCCGGTTTTTATGTGCGTGACAGCAACGGTGAGCGGGATACCGTACTCAATGATCTGACGCTTTACGGTTCGCTGAGGCCGGACAGCATGATTTACAATGCTGCCAAGGGGGTTCAAAGGATTGAATTTCCGCTGAAGAACAGTACGGACTCATACAGCAGTTTTGTTTTCAGGGTCGATACAATAACTGATACGATAAACCTGTATCACAAATCAAAACTGGTGCTGGTTTCATTTGAATGCGGTTTTACCATGACGCATGATATTTTCCGGACTGCTCACGGGAATATATTAATCGATACTATTACAATAAGGGATCCACTGGTAGATCTTTGGGATGAAGAGAACCTTAAAATTTATATCATTCCTGCTGTTCCTGATACTGCCGGATAATCCCC
>CBFDEE010000138.1:0-7194 GCA_965603745.1 uncultured Bacteroides sp.
GTCCGACCACCCAGGTGCTGATCCTGATTGACGGGCATCCGCAATTCATGGGAATGATGGGACACCACCTGCCCGATGCCTACGTCACCTCCGATGCCGAAAGGGTCGAGGTGATCCGTGGTCCCGCATCCTTCCTGTATGGTTCGAATGCCTTCGGCGGGGTAATCAACATCATTACCAGGAAACAGATGCATGATGGACTGGAAGCCAATGCCCGCATCCAGTACGGTTCTTTCAACACCCGGAAGTACATGGGCAGCGTGGGGTACCGGAAGAAAAAACTCAGGGCCTTTGCCTCCTTCAACCACGACCAAACCGACGGGCACCGGGATAGCTCGGATTTCAGGATTACCAATGGCTATGTGAAGGCCGGGTACCGGTTCAGTTCCCACCTGGACCTGTTTGCAGATTTCAGCCTTGCTGCTTACGAGGCAGCCGATCCCGGACCGGTAGACGGCTTTGCAGGTGACCGCATTGACATCCTCCGCGGGAAAGCATCCCTTTCCCTCGAAAACAAAACGGAGAAACTGGAAGGCGCCCTTAAACTGTATTATAATTTCGGAGAGCATGATATCTCGGATGACTGGCATTCGGTGGATGAAATGATGGGGATCATGATTTATCAGGGATTTAAATTTTTTCAGGGCAATACCTTCACCCTGGGACTGGATTACATGAATTATGGCGGGAAGGGCAGTCCCATTACTACCGTGATCCGAGACGATCAGGGAATTGTGATTATGCCCCCGGTATTCGAACTGTCACCGGTAAATGATCTGTGGACGGGAACTTCGAACACCGCCCTCTACATGACGGCCCGGCAGATTTTCTGGCAGCAGCTGACGGTGAACGGGGGACTCCGGTACGATATGAACCCGGTTTACGGGAACGAGTGGATCCCTCACCTGGGATTATCCTGGGCTATCGGGACGGGGACAAGCCTGAAGGCCTCAGTATCCAAAGGTTACCGTCCCCCATCCATACGTGAACTCTATCTCTTCCCCCCTGCCAACGATCTGCTGGAACCCGAACGCATGGTGAATTACGAGGCCGGATGGAACCAGGAATGGATGCAGGGGCGGATCAAAACTGAGCTGTGCGCTTTTGTCAGCACCGGGGAAAACCTGATCGTTATGGTGCCACCTGCTGCCCCTCCTCCTCCCCAGTACAAAAATACCGGAATCTTCCAGAACAAGGGCCTCGAGTTTTCATGGGATTACAAGCCGCTTGAGGGTTTGAAACTGCATGCGAACTATACTTATATCCACATGAAGAAATCCCTTCCTGCCACACCAGGACACAGCCTGTTTGTCTCAGGAAGATACTCCTTCAACCGATGGGGCTTCCTGCTCAAGCTGCAGAATATTTTCAAGCTGTACAACGAAACCGGTTCGGGCGTGGAGGTGATTGAAAAGAACTACCATGTCCTCGGGGCCCGGGTAGCTTACCGGGCCACCCGCTTCCTTGAGGTATTCCTGACGGGCAGTAACCTGCTCAACCAGGAATACCGGATCAATGAAGGTTATCCCATGCCCGGTATTTCCGTTATGGGCGGGATCAGCCTGAAATTTTCAACCCATCCATAAGCGTTTGCCATGAAAAGAAATCCGGAATCACCCAATGCATTGCCTGCCGGAATAAAGATCCTCACATCCGGGATCAAGCGGTCGTTTCTGAGAAGGATCCAGGCGATCCTGTTATTCATGCTGATCTTGCAGCCAGTGCTGCCGCACTATAAGGCGCGATATCATGTGATCGTTGACACCGACGGTGGCATCGATGACTTCCGCGCCATCTGCATGATGCTTGCGAGTCCCCATATCGAGATCATCGCCATTACTGCCGTCGACGGCGTAATGCCGCCCGACGTTACCGCCAGCAGGGTCCGTTCACAGCTGCAGCAATTCGGCCACCAGGGCATTATGGTAGGGCTGGGCAAAGCGATCCCGGATAAGCCCGGAAACATCATAGCCGGATCCGGGATGGCCGGGAAAATTAGCTGGGGGACAGAAAGCACACCCGGGCCAAACGGTTCCCCGCCAGATGCCGTCAGCCTGATCCTGGAATCTGTCAAACTCGAGGACATGCCTGTGGATATTGTGGCCCTGGGTCCCCTGACCAACCTCGCCGGAGCCCTGAAGGTTGATCCCGGGATCTCCGGCAGGGTCAGGCAGGTTTACTGGTTAGGAACAGAGACGGACAAGGAGTCATTTAACTACGCCCTGGATCCCGGTTCCACGCAGTCCGTGCTGGCCTCCGGCTTCAGTATCTCCCGGGTTAATGCAGACAACAGCATTCTGGGGAGGCTTGAAGATTTTATCAGCGGTCTGGGGATCCTTTCATCCCGCTATGCAGATGCCGTCAAGGAACTGTACAGTTCCGCCCCGGCGGATTTCTCCCACCATTACATGGCAACACACCTGGGCGATGACTGCATCCCCCTTTATATGCTGTACCCGGAATATTTTAAAATTAAGTACACATCTGAGGAACCGGAACGGTGCATTGCCAGGGCAAATCCCACGGTAAACCATGCAGGCCTCATCCTTGAGATCCTGGACAGCGACCAGGAGGACAAGAGCATTATCTTCAGCCGCTTTCCCACAGATCCGGTTCTGTTCGAGGAGGACGTGGCGGATATCACCCCTGAGCTGATTGAAAAACACGGGCTCAGGGAATGGAAGATCGTCGTCCTGACCAATGAGTTCCACGAGCACCTGGGCATCTATTCCATTCTGGGTGCCAAGATGGGCCTCCGGGCCAGGGAATACTTCCATGTCGGCATCGACGAACTCAGCATTTTGTCCTGCGCAGGCAGCCGGCCTCCGCTCAGTTGCCTGAACGACGGGCTTCAGGTCAGCACCGGCGCTACCCTCGGTCACGGAACCATCCGCCTTGGGGAACAGGAAATCCTTCCCAGGGCATATTTTACGTTCAAGAACCGGGTGATCCGGGTCACGGTAAGAGCGGAAATCCGGCAGAAGATCAGCGAAGACGTTAGCATGGGAGTAAAGTCATATGGTTTGGATTCGCCCGATTACTGGAATTATATACGTGATCTGGCTCTGAAATACTGGCTCGAGCTTAGCCGCTACGATATCTTTGAAATTGAAGAATTGCCGCCAGGAGTTGAACCGACGCTCAACCCGGCATTAAACGGGTGTATCCCTGAGAACGCGGGCTCCTAATCTGATTTACTGTAGTGGTTCCCGTTGAACCAGTATTCCCGGAAGTATTTCTCCCCTTTTTCGATGTGCACCTTGTATTCGTAGTAGATCTCGTTACCGTTGGCCAGTTTCACGATGATCGTGCCGCTGTCCTTCGTTCCACGCACGGTCCACCTGCCCCTGTCGCTGTCCTGGTTCATCGCGTTCCAGTCCCCGGTATAGTTCCCGGCCCCATCCGTAAAATCACCGGAATAGGAGGCTTCGTACTGTTCCGAGTAGGTCCCGTCCGGGCAGAAACAGATCCAGGTCGAGGTATTGGTTGAATGATGCGCCCAGTTACCGGCAAAATGTTGCATCAGGTCACCCGCATCCACCTTGAAAAACTGCACACTCTGCACCATGGATTCAGCTACACCCAGCAATTCGCCTCCCAGCTGTTCCGGGGTACTGACCGCGATAAGGTAGGCCCCTCCACCATCGGGCGAGAGGATCCCGAATCCGCGGGCCTTTACCTGGGTGCCGTCGGCTATCCCTGAATAATCTCCTGCCAGGACATTCTGTGCAAGCTGTTCAAATTCCCCGCTGGGTGCCAGGTAACTCCCCTCCTCCTGCAGTCCCTGCTGCATCTCTGCCTGCATCTCCTGCAGGTTCTGCGACATATGCGGCATAACGAGTACCATCCCGGGGATTGCATTATGTCCCACCACAGCCCCTTCCGGGGATGTCTTCTGAACCCAGTCTTGTGGCAGCTTGAATTTCAGTCCCCATGAAGCATCCCCGACCTCGTTCTCCCCCACCGTACTGCTGCCGGATGTACCCGTTGCCGCTGAACCGCTCTGTTGCGCGTATCCCTGCGGCTGCCCTGCATCATTCTGACCGGTGTATGCCTGGGATTGTCCGGTTCCACTCTGACCGGTATAAGCCTGTGATTGCTGGCTCCCGGTAGATCCCAGTCCCAGCGCACCCGTCACGGAGCCCGTTGCTGTACCCTCCTGCCCGGCTTCGGTTTTTCTGAATTGCAGGTACTTGGCCTGGTTATAATCCGGAGCGCCCCACTGGTCCGGGTCGATCAGTGAAAGGGTCAGGTCCTCCCCCTGTGCATAGACCTCGAAATAGACCGTGCCTTCGGCACCCGTGCAGGTCCCGTACCCGGTCCCGTTCTCCACCTCCCCGGCAAGCTGGAATGAAGCGCCGGTATTCCCGCTAAGGGTTCCCTGCAGGGCATTCCCCTGCTGGGTAAGGTCCAGGTTGAGGGACACCTCTCCCGACTGCAGGGTATAATTCCCGCTAAGGACCTGTTGTGCATCTGTCGGGGGACTGATGCATAAAAACCCTACCATCCATAATATTCCCAGGAGAAATAAAGGTAGTGGTCTCATTCCAAAAAAGGGTTGTGGTTTCAACTTTCCATACAATATACGAAATTTCCTCCGTCTATCATATGGTTTCGAATGCAGAAATCCTGGCTATTGCGGGATCTTTTCCAGCACAAAACTCCGGTAGTCAAAGGTACCGTTGGTAAAGGACAGGTAGCGGTCGGTGCCCCTGGTGCCGGCGAATTTCTTGAATGAATCTATCAGGAAGCCTGGTACCTTGTTTTCGATCAGGGTTTCCCTTCTGTAGCTGTCCCTGTTGAGGGCCTCAACAACATTTGCTGTGATCTCGGTTTCATGAACGATCCTGAATCCGCACTCTGACAGTTTACGCCTGACATCCTCCACATCCCTGGGCCTGATCATATCCGCAAAAAGAAATTTACCGTCCTCCCTTAATACCCGGTATACCTGGTTAAAAAAAGTAGTAAGGCTGGCATAGCACCTGGAGGATTCAACGTTTACAACGGCATCAAAGGATCCCGGATGAAAGGGCAGCTTTTCGGCGATGCCTTTTTTAAAGCTCAGTCCCTCCACATCGTAATAGTCATTACAGAAGTCGGTAATGCTGGCTGAAATATCAAGGCCGGTATAGGATTTCGGTTTATAGTAGCGGGAAATATACGAGGCTCCCCCTCCCCTTCCGGATCCGACCTCAAGCACTTCCTTGCCGGACAGCTCGGCCCGGTTCACAACATGGTCGTACAGCTGGATGCAATACCGGTCATTCTCATCCTTATCCAGTAATTCAAGGTAGGGGTCGCCGTTCAGCGACTGGTATCCGTAATTCATAAAATTGGCGGTAACATCCTGGTCATACTTGATCATAACTTTATGCCAGATTTGCCATAAAGGTTTTCTGATGGGCCGGGGAAGTTCTGCATACAGGTCTGGAATTGAGCTCATACTTGAATTTTTAATTTGATATTGGGCATAAATGTAACAGCGGATATTAATAATATGCGGAATGTGGGATTAACGGGGCGGATAAGTGGTGAAAGGGGAATATTTGTGGCGGATGCGATTCACCCCGGAAGAATACCAGGGGAATTACACAGAGTTAATATATTCTTTCACAGCCAGGATATACTGCCTGGAAACAGGTATTTCTTCCTCATAGTCAAGAAGTTTCAGCCTGTGACCCTTATACGAGTTTGTCAGGTTCAGGATATAATGGGAATTTACAATGCAGGTCCTGTGACACCTCAGGAATTCAGGATATTTTCTGAGCTGTGACTGTACATTCGTGATCGTATTCCTGAGCATTATTCGTTTTACTTCTTCCCGGTCCTTGTATACGATACCGACATAATTGTCCGCCGATCTCACCAGCATCACATCATCGGGATGGCTTTCCAGTTTATCCGTTTGCGATTCGGATAAGAACACCAGCGGGGGTCTTTCCTCGGTATCCTCGTGCGAGAGTTTCTCCAGCCTGATGTTTTTCCCGACAAAACGCCTCAGCTGGTCACGCAGTCTCTTATTGACATCTGCCATCTTAAGAATGATCGAAGGAAAGCTTGAGAACAGGACTATTTTAAAGCCGGTAAAAAGGGTGACATCAGACAATCCAACATAACGCAGGTAAAAAATATTGGCCAGGGATATGAATACCCATATCACCAGTATATTTACCACCTCGTTGCTGACTTTATAGGTTTCCAGCTTGATGACCTTACCAAGCGAAGACGGTATGAGTATCCTGAAAACCCCCATAACCACAAAGGAAATCGCCCCCAGTCCGACAATAAAAAGCAGGTGATTATTAAACTCCAGTTCCCTGAGTTCAAAGGGGAGGAAAAACAGCATGAAAAAGAACATCCCCAGGCTGATACCTGCAATTAATTTCAACTGGAACCTTACCTCATCCGAAAAAGTATACTGTTTGTCCAAAAGATCCTTGTTTATCGGTTCATATTCTTCACCGGGGAAAAGAACACAAATCTACGCGATAAATGTACAAATTATTTTGAAGTACATCAGTAATTGCAAGATTGCCAGCGTGTCATGATTAAAACCGGTATTATTTTTGTAATTTTGCATGCGAATTTACACACCACACTCACTCTCACACTCACACCCAAACTCATGCTGTCACGGGGCTGTTTGGTTTTGACAGCAGGTAAAACGGGTATGTAAGCATGCCGAGCTGTGGGACGTAGCTCGTAAATAAAGGTTTCAAACAACAATTGGCAATAATCAATTTGCTCTCGCTGCCTAATCCATCAGATGGATGACAGCTTAATCCCCCGCCCCAGGTGGTGGGGGACGGGATATCCCGCAGTAATTTGTTCCAGGTCGGTTACTGTATATGGGGTACCATCCAGGCCGGGATAGTCTGAAGCCCTTTCCCGGGGCCACGGCGAACTCTCAGGGGAATAAGGAAAAGGTCGGCTGCCTTTTGCCAGCCCTCTCCCGACAATTAATAAAAGGATAAGCATGTAGAAACCATATTGGTTTCCTGTTTGGACGCGGGTTCGACTCCCGCCAGCTCCACTTGCAACGAAAATTACCCCCAGATAAAGACTGGGTCGCAATCTCCTGAAACCCTTGTGTGATAAACATTTCAAGGGTTTTTATTTTGGGGAAAATGGGAAATTTTATACTTCAGAATCTCTGAAAAAAGGTGAAAGAAAGGTGAAATTCTGTTACCA
>CBFDEE010000139.1:0-7160 GCA_965603745.1 uncultured Bacteroides sp.
AGGCAAGGTTCATGTAATGGGTCTGGTACTCCGTATTGGCCCATGCCATGAACATTGGATCGTAGGAAAACATGGCCACGAACTGCATGCCCGCTTCCCTGAACTTCTTTGCAATATAGGGATGGATGTAAGACCGGCCTATATCGGCTGCATCGTATTCATAGACGATGCTGGTCATTTTATCGTATCCCGCGACCGTATCAAACGGGATGTTATAAACGGCCACGTTCGGAAGGAAGTTTCCCCGGACCTCGTGCCCGGCTACGAGCCCTGACGGGTACCACTGGAAAGTCCCTCCCTGGATATCTGAAGCAAAATAAGCGGAACCCAGGTGCGTGCTGTGACTGACATTATAAAACACCGGCTTCCGGCAGCCTGTGTTCCTGATGGATCTGACCATGCGGTTAATAAATGCGGTGGTTTCCTTCGCACTGCCTCCGTGATGGGGTTCATTGCTGATCTCGAAAGCGATGATGTTGGGATCGTCCTTATAGGCTGTCCCGGTATAGGGATTTACATGCCGCATGAACTGGTCAAGGTACACCTCCTGGGCTTTTATCGCCCCGGGGTCTGTCAGGCAGTTTCCCTTACCGTATAATGTCGAAAAACCGGGGGTATCCGTACCCCGTTCCGGGTAACCATTGCCCCAGTAAGCAATGGGCGTGATGATGAATTTAATGCCCCGTTCGCTCATAATCTTTAACTGGTAATCGAACAGGCGAAGGTGTTCATTTTCAAGCAGGTTTCCCAGGGTGTCGCTGATTTCGCAATCCCAGACGTGTACACGGAAAGCATCGAGTCCCAGCCTGGCCAGGTGATAGGCATCCTGGCGGATGGCCGTTTCATGATCCACTCCGAGATAATCTGCAGCACGGAATGCATGGGCGAAAGGCAGGGTGTAATTCACCCCGTAACGGCAGATCTCGTCGCCTGATGCTTCCCACCTGAGCACACCCTCTTCGTCGACGATGGCAAGCTGGTGCTTATGCTTTTCATGGGATTGGCTATTCTCCGGGGACTGGATTTCTGCGGTGGACTGGGCCCTAAGGTTCAGTCCACCGAATAAAACCACGGGGTAAACGGTACATAAAATAAAAGGCCGTACGATGCCTGTAATAAAATGCTGCATTCTGCTTATCCGGGTATTTTTCATGATTTCAGGGATTGTCCGTCCAGATCAATTTTCCGTGTCCAGGTATTTGTCTTTTAATTCATCGTATAACAGGATACCCTCGTTCACTTCGCCGTCACGGTTGAACATATTGCCTCTCAATCCAAGGGGTTCCCAGATGCAGGTTCCCCTTCCCATCTCGTCGGGAAGGCCGAAGACGATATCGTGGACTTCCCTTTTGAAGGCCCCGTATTCCACGACGTTGACCGGCTTGTTGTAACGACCGGCCAGGTCGATCAGGTTGTATTTCAGGTCATCCAGGGTTCCATGCCACCTGGGGTAATAAGAAATGCCCATAATATCAAATTCAACACCGCGGGCTATCATATTATTAAACCAGAAAACGGCTTCCTCGTTTTGTCCCCCCAGGGCCACATGCATCATGACGGGGACATCGGTATCGGCATCCCTGACCCCTGCCACGCCGGCTTTCAGCAGCTCTGCCAGCTGGTCTGGCTGGCTGATGTGGCCATCGGGCCAGAGCAGTCCATGGTTAATCTCATTGCCCACCTGCACCATCGCGGCCGGGGTCCCCTGGTTTGCGAGAGCCTCAAGTACACTGCTGGTGTATGCGCGAACCGAGTCCTTCAATGTCTCAAAATCGAGGTCAGCCCAGGCAGCGGGTTTGTTCTGCTGCTGTGGGTCTGCCCAGTAATCGCTGTAGTGGAAGTTAAGCAGCAGCTTCATCCCGGCATCATGGGTGCGCCTGGCCATTGCCAGTGTATGCTCCAGTCCGCAGAATCCCCTTTCGGGGGAATACCCTTTCTCATTCTCGGGATTTACAAATATTCTCAGCCGGATATAATTGAAGCCATGATCCCTTAAAAGTTCAATGGCATCCACCTCGCTGCCGTTTTCATAAAATTTACGCCCCCTGTCCTCGATCTGGGGAAGGAAGGAAATATCAGCTCCGATCATCCTGTCAATGCTCCGGGTCACGGGCATCAGCTGGTCCGCCTGCGGTTCCATCATTGCCACATCAGCCGGGATGGTATGGATCTCATGCCCGCCTGGCCAGCAGCCTTCAGTTTTGGCATCCACCTTTACTTTACCCGGGACGGTCCCCGCTTTCAGGTACAGCTGGAACAATCCGTCTTCCAGGCTGAGCGCGGTGTACTCCAGGCCGGCAGTATCGGTATGCATCATTAGTTGTTCTCCTTCCCGGACCGAAAGCAGCCGGGCATCGCCTTCCAGATAGACCCGGATGGGATTACCGGCAGAGGTGATTTCCCTGCCTGCACTGTCCGTAAGGGCAATCCGCAGGAGGGTCTGGTCTTTCCCGTCTGCCATAAGGGTTGTCCGGTAGGCCGTCATCATGACCGCAACGGGCTGTCCGGAATCCACCTGGCTGACGGAAGCAAATTCGGATACATATTCATTGGACACCGGGGGCCGGCATTGCACCAGCAATGCCAGGATCACAGAACTAGTAAAAATCAGGTTTTTCATGATTGTTTATTTAATATATGAATGTACTGTGCATGTTACAGCCCGAATATCAGTGGTTGTTGGACTGCTGGGAAGGTACCCGCCCCTTCCGCCGGCAGAACACTCTGTATGAAGAACAGGAATATTAAAAGACTCTTTATTCTGTGCATGATTGTATAGGATTACCTGATAGTGGTAATCAAAGGTATTATATTTTACCATCTGCCGGTTTCCGAAAACGATTGCGGAAAGTGTTTTTTTTGGTATATTCGCCTTGAAGCCACTGCAGGTATGTATAAGGGACAGGTAACGATAAAAGATATTGCCCGGGAACTGGGCATTTCACCCTCAACCGTTTCCAGGGCACTGAAAGACCACCCGGACATCAGCCAGGAGACCAAGAATGCGGTTAAAAGTCTTGCCGATAAACTCAATTATACTCCGGACCCTATTGCACTCAGCCTGAAAAGCAGGCAGAGCAAGATCATCGGCGTGATCGTCCCCGATATCGTACACTACTTCTTCTCAACCGTCATTCACGGAATTGAAGACGTGGCGTATAACTCGGGTTATAATGTAATGGTCTGTGAATCAAATGAAACCTATGAACGTGAGGTTAAGAATGTGGATACACTGCTGTCAAGCCGGGTGGACGGGATCCTGATTTCTGTATCCAAGCGAACAAAAAAATCCGGGCACTTCCTCAAAATCCAGGAGGCTGGCGTGCCAATGGTATTCTTTGACAGGGTAAGCCGTGACATTAATACAGACCAGGTCGTTGTCGATGACGAGATTGGGGCATTCAGGGCAGTCGATCACCTGCTTTCAACCGGGTGCAGGCGTATCGCCATACTGGGCTCGGAAGAACACCTGTTTATCGGCGAACAGAGAAAGCTGGGATACCTGAGGGCTCACAGGGAAAGGGGACTGAAACCCGATCCAAAACTGATAGCCATATGCGATACCATGGATATGGCTGAAAAGATTGTACCCGGGATGCTGCAATTACCACATCCTCCGGATGCTTTTTTTGCGGTGAATGACCTTACCGCGGCGACCGCAATGAAGATAGTTAAGGACTCGGGACTGAAAGTGCCCGAAGACATATCCATCGTCGGATTCACCAACGGGCAGATATCGACCCTTACCGATCCTGCTTTGAGTTCTGTGGAACAGTTCGGGTATGAGATCGGTAAAAAAGCTGTACAGATGCTCATCAGACGGCTTGAATCGGCACAGGATTTTCCTTTGCAGAGGGAGGTTATAAAGACCCAGCTTGTGGTGAAAGGTTCCTCCAGGGCTCCGGACACAAAATCATGACTTATGGCAAGAGAAATCAAGGTGAACCAGGATTATAAAAGCAAATTGCTTAAACTGATCCCTTCTGAAGTTGTCGTTGCCTACCTGGTGATCGAAAGCATAATACCCGATGAACGGAAACAGATCGGTACCCTCGTCCTGTCACTGATCCTTCTTGTCCTGGTCCCCTTTTACCTGAGGAGGATTTACAAGGTGCGCCGGCTGGGACAGCACATCTTTGTCATGACCGCTTTCGTGATATGGATCTATTCCCTGGGCGGGCCGTTCAAATACTGGAACATTTGGGAAGCCTGGATAGGTTCCTCCCTGCTTATACTCTATACACTAACCATCCCGCTCTTCTACCGGCCATCGGAAAGCACAGCCTGGTAAAAACTGAGCCAGACAGACTGCTCATTACGGCAATAACGCCGATTGGTATGTTGTGTCAGAATCCCCTGGCCAGCATGATCACGTTCTGGGATATGGAAAGAACTGCCAGTATGGCCCCGATAATGATCCCGAGGATCTTCATGGTCTTGTTGTTGATAATATATCCCAGGACCAGTGGAATAAATGCCAGGATAATATTGAGGAAAGACCATATATACCTGCCTGTGCCGGAATACCAGCCGGGTACCCACTTATTCATGATGGTAATGGTCAGGGTCTGGACCAGCATGGCGATGATGATGACCAGGAGCAGGGTGTCTGCCAGGGCGGGTGTTTCCTTTCCCTCAGGGGGAGCTGCCCCTTCATAGGTCGATCCGCCAAAGGCCAGGATGGGGATAAAGACCGGGGCAAGCAGAATAATCCCGACCGTAAAGCCTTGCGATTTCCCGAATTTTTTAACCAGCAGGTTCCAGCTCCAGATAATGAAAACATAATTCACCAGGGGGATAATCCAGAGGAAGAGCCACCACCATGGTTTTTCGATGATTTCCAGGAACACGATGATGTTATAGATCGGGATCAGGACAGCCCAGCCGGGCTTGCCGGCCTTTGCAAAGATGGTCCACATGGACACGATCATAAGGATCGCAATGGCCAGGTAGATAATAATGAGAACAGCTTCCATAGGTGAAGGGTTTAATGATTGGTTTTACATGTTGAGATCATAAGATTATATATAAAAATAAAATATTTTTTGACATTGCAGGAAGAGGACTTGCCCTTTTTACCGATCTTCACTAATTTCATTGTCGGCTCTAAAGCAAAGTCATGGATAAATATATCCTTTCACTCGACTCAGGCACCACCAGCAACCGCGCCATTCTCTTTAACAGGGATGGAAAATCCTGCGGGCAGTCCCAGAAAGAGTTCAGGCAGATATTTCCTGCTGCGGGACTGGTAGAGCATGATCCTGAAGAGATATGGGAAACACAGCTGGCAGTTATAAGGGATCTTCAAAGCAATACAGGTGTGCGGGCCGGACAGATTGCGGGGATCGGTATCACAAACCAGAGGGAAACGGCGGTTATATGGGATAAAAAAACCGGCCGGCCTGTGTATAATGCCATTGTATGGCAGGACAGGAGGACAGCAGCATACTGCGACACCCTGATCGGAAAGGGGCTGGAAAAGGTGGTCAGGGATAAAACGGGACTGGTCATCGATGCCTATTTCTCTGCTTCGAAGATCAGGTGGATACTGGATAACGTGGAAGGCGCCCGGAAATTGGCAGAGGAAGGCAGGCTTGCATTCGGAACCATCGATACCTGGCTGGTCTGGAAGCTGACAGGAGGAAAAGTGCACGTGACAGATCCCAGCAATGCCAGCAGGACTATGTTGTATAATATTCATACCCTGGAATGGGATGATGAATTGCTCGGGATCTTCGGGATTCCCGAACATATCTTGCCGGAAGTCCGGTCGAGCAGCGAAATATACGGTTCTACGGATAAAGGCCTTTTCGGGGAGGGAATACCGGTTTCGGGGATAGCGGGGGACCAGCAGGCGGCATTGTTCGGGCAGATGTGCATCGAAAGGGGAATGGCCAAGAATACCTATGGTACCGGTTGTTTTGTCGTGATGAATACCGGCACAAAGGCAATCTCATCGGAAAACCGGCTGCTGACAACAATAGCCTGGAAGGCCGGGGGCAAAATCAACTATGCACTCGAGGGAAGCATTTTTGTTGCAGGGGCAGCCGTGCAGTGGCTTCGCGACAGGCTGAAAATCATCCGTTCATCCGGCGATATTGAAGAACTTGCATCCGGGGTGAAAGACAGTGGGGGAGTGGTTTTTGTGCCTGCTTTCGTGGGACTGGGAGCACCGTACTGGGATCCCTATGCGACGGGTACCATTATTGGGATAAACCGGGATACATCGGATGCCCATATCGCCCGTGCCGTGCTCGAATCAATTGCCCTGCAGTCACTCGATGTGATCCGCACCATGGAAAAGGATTCGGGAATACCACTGAGGGAACTGCGGGTAGACGGTGGAGCCGCGGTGAATAACCTGCTGATGCAGATCCAGGCGGATGTGCTTGGAAGCGCCGTCGTACGTCCCTCGATCACGGAAACAACTGCGCTGGGAGCAGCCTACCTGGCCGGGCTCGGAAACGGGTTCTGGGATGGCATTGAGGAGATCAGGGAACAGTGGACAGTGGAAAAATCCTTCCTGCCGGATGCCGATGGGGAACGAGTTGGTAAATTGAGGGACAACTGGCAAAAAGCCCTTGAACGGAGCCGGGACTGGAACAGATAAAATACCGGGAACCTGCCGGACTGTTGCCCGGTTTGAGTTTTGAGAACGGAAAAGAGAATGAAATATCTGATTTATGGACAGGGACAGTGTTATAAATGAAATGCAATCGGCCGGCCGGCCCTGGGATGTTGTTGTTATCGGTGGAGGAGCAACCGGGATGGGAACCGCCCTTGACGCAGCCTCGCGCGGTTACCGGACCCTTCTGCTTGAACAGCATGATTTCGGGAAGGGCACATCCAGCCGCAGTACAAAACTGGTTCACGGCGGTGTGCGATACCTTCGGCAGGGGGATGTGTCCCTGGTGTTTGAAGCCCTTAAGGAAAGGGGACTCATGCTCCGGAATGCCCCGCACCTGGTGAGGAACCAGTCCTTTGTCATCCCGGCATATGACTGGTGGGAGGGACCCTTTTATACAGTGGGACTGAAAATGTACGACGTGATGGCCGGGAAGATGGGATTCGGACCCTCACGCCATATCAGCCGCGAAGAAACAATTGATGCCCTTCCGAATATTGAAACCGGGGGACTAAAAGGCGGAATTATTTATCAG
>CBFDEE010000140.1:0-7156 GCA_965603745.1 uncultured Bacteroides sp.
TATTTTTTCAGTTCTTCCAGCACTTTTGAACGTACATGGATGAAATGCTCAATGCCGGCCTTCTTCAGGCTGTTAATATGTTTTTTCGGATACCCTGCAATCACGGGTATCATGCCCCTGGCACTTCCTTCCTGTCCGGCACCGGATACCAGCTCGTCTGCCATGCCCGGGTATTCATCATCAGAACTGCAGAGCACAACGATGTCTGCCCCTGCCTCGTATGCCGCATCCGTTCCTTCCCTTACGGTCCTGAATTTCCCGATATTGTCAATCACCCTGAAACCGGCACATGCAAAGAAATTCATCGTGAACATGGCCCTTGCCCTTCGCATGGCAAGGTTGCCCAGGGGAATAATAAATACAACAGGCTGTTTTCCGCTGTGATTCTCCGTTTTAAGGCGCAGCTGCTCGAAATCCCTGCCTCCCCGGAATGTTTCAAGCGGTTCAATAATCCTCTGACCTTCCGGAAGTACACCAACAGGGGTATCATCTTTCCGGGGGACACCCGCTTTTTCATCCAGTATGGGAAACTGGTTCGTGCCCAGGAGCATCTCCCTGCGGTTTGCCAGGTTGCCGGCCCGTACAGCGGCCGTCTTTTTCACCTGTTCCTGTATGAATCCGCCTTCAAGGCATTGATGGAAGCCGCCATTCTCCTCTGTCTGCAGAAACAGTTTCCAGGCCCCTGTAATCAGCGTATCTGTAAGGCTTTCGATATAGTAAGATCCGGCGGCCGGGTCAATCACCTTGTCCAGGTGGGACTCCTCCCTGAGTATGATCTGGGTATTTCGGGATACGCGGCCGGATAAAAGGCCGGGATCTTTCAGGGGCAGGTCGAACGGGGTGACCGTCAGGGAATCTGTTCCGCCAAGGATGGCGGACATGGAAGCAGTCGTCCCCCGCAGCATATTCACATGCGGATCGTACAGGGTCTGGTTCCAGTGTGAGGTTATGCTGTCGATGAACATGGCGGGCGGGTCCTGCCTGTCACCGGGGTAAGCCTCCAGGATTCTTGACCATAAATACCTTGCGGCCCTCAGCTTGGCAATTTCCATGAAATAGCTTGACCCGATGGAGAGCCGGAACTGCATGTGCGGAAGGATTTCTTCCAGGCTGAATCCCATACCTGTAAGCCGTACAAGGTATTCGTTTCCCATGGCAAGTGTGAAGGCCAGTGCCTGGCTTACCGAGGCTCCCGAATCGTGAAAGATGTTACCCCCGGTTTGAATGATCCGGAATCCGGGAAGATGATCGCGCGCATAGCTGAGGCATTCACCCAGCCCGGAGAGATCGGCCTGCATGTCTTTCCGGAAACTGCCTGTCGAGCAAAGCCTGCCAATGGGATCAAGGGATATGCTTCCCGTGATCCTGGCGGGATCGATATTATGTTGCCCTGCATAGCTTTGTATGCTGCCAAGGAGTTCCGCATAATTCCCCTCCGTGATGAAATTCACCGGCACCTGTTCGAGGGGAATGTCCTTCAGAAGTGTATGGATGAAATTTTCCCCGTGCATGTCCGAAGCTGACAGGTCAAAACCGATCGAAGTAACTCCCCGGTCCAGGATCTCAAGGGCCTCCCGGTTTGCGGCCTCTGCACCCCGGTTTGCGGCCTCTGCACCCCG
Source organism: uncultured Bacteroides sp. (assembly GCA_965603745.1). GTDB lineage: Bacteria > Bacteroidota > Bacteroidia > Bacteroidales > SM23-62 > SM23-62. The sequence goes on from CBFDEE010000140.1 coordinate 1,620, forward strand.
GTTTCCTGCTTCGTCCTCCCGGTTTGCGGCCTCCGCATCCGGAAGCCCGGAAGAGCCGTTTCCTGTTCCGGGTTTTGTGTTCCGCACCAGGATGTCCTGCCGGATCAGCCAGGAATTGTCGGTGGACCCGGACCCCCGGAGGTAGGGGAACTGCCCGGGAACGGTTTCAAGGTATTCTATTCCCCCGAGATCCTCCCTGCGGTAGTAGGGACGGATCCGGTACCCGTCATGGGTTTCCCACCCCAGGTTCTTCTCATAATCCGCTCCTTTGAGATCCTCCTTTATCTTTTCCTCCCATTCCCTGGTTGATACGGGTGGGAATTTTTCCGTAAGGTTCACTTTTCCTGCATTTTCATTCTCCATATGACAAGGATCAAAATGAGATGCAAATTTAAGGGATTTCTGCGATCTGCAAGCAATGATACAGGTCAGATCCCGTAAGGGAAGGGGAATAATGACGCAAGGCGGGGCCGGGGACTAAAACCGCCAGGCGAGGCCAAGGCTTATGTTGACCATGCTCACGTTCATATCGTAGCTGGATTTCCCGTTGATGCTCCCGATCAGCCCGTTCTCGTCAACCTTAAAAGATGGTTTGCTGCGGAAATAATCTGCCGACAGACGGATCGCATTAGTGGAATTCAAATTGATGCGGATCGCCGTGCCGAGCATCCAGGCAAAACTTACCGTCTGCCCGCTGCGGCTCTCAAAGAACTCCTCGTCCGGGGTTACGACGTAAAGCTCCCACGGGGGCGACATAAGAAAACTTAGTCCCACTACAGCCCTCAGGTCAAAATTCAGCTTCCATACGGGAATGGTGAACAGGGGCCCTGCCATAAAGTTCGAGTACAGCCAGTTTTCCATCTTCAGGGTCACATCCACATCGGCGGGCGGGGTGCCCGTGATGGCATCCCTGATGTCATCGCCGAGCTGGTCCCTGTCCGGGGAATTGAAATTGAATGCAGCCGTCCCTGCAATACCCACATAGTAATCGAATATATAGGCTCCGGAGAATTCGATGGTAAACCCGGGCAGGGCGTAACCTCCGTCCTCATAAAGGCTTTTATTGGCAAATTCCTCTCCCGGCAGGGAAGCCCCGAAACCGAGTCCCATGTAACTCCTCTGGCTGTATGCCGTGCCTGCAATCAGCAGGATCAGTCCCCCCAGGATTATCTTATTTCTCATTCCGCAGTCATATATATTCAGGTTAATCAAGCGAACCGCACATCTTCGAAGGATCGACCCATTTATCGAACTCTTCCGCGCTCAGGTACCCGAGTGCAAGGGCAGCCTGTTTCAGTGTCGAATTCTCCGCAAAAGCCTTTTTGGCGATTTCGGCGGCCTTGTCGTAGCCGATATGGGTATTAAGGGCCGTTACCAGCATCAGCGAATTGTCAAGGTTCTTTTTGATTACGTCCGGGTTGGGTTCTATTCCGATGGCGCAATTGTCATTGAACGAAGCGCATGCGTCGCCCAGGAGCCTTGCCGAATCCAGGAACGCAGAGATCATGACGGGCTTGAATACGTTCAGTTCGAAATGCCCGTGGCTGCCTCCGATGGCAATGGTCACATCGTTCCCCATTACCTGGGCGCAGGCCATGGTGAGCGCCTCTGCCTGGGTCGGGTTAACCTTGCCCGGCATAATGGAGGATCCCGGTTCGTTAGCCGGGATGGTGATCTCGCCGATCCCGCTCCGTGGACCGGAAGCCAGGACGCGGATGTCGTTGGTGATTTTCATCAGGCTGACGGCCAGGCGTTTCAGGGCACCGGATGCCTCCACTATGGCATCGTGGGCGGCGAGGGATTCAAATTTATTGGGTGCGGATACAATCGGGTATCCGGTCAGCTCGGCAATCTTTTTCGCCACCAGTTCCGCATAGCCTTTAGGCGTATTGATGCCTGTTCCTACCGCCGTCCCGCCCAGGGCGATCTCGCAGAGGTGGGGCAGTGTGTTTTCAAGGGCCTTGAGTCCATGGTCAAGCTGTGATACGTAGCCCGAGAATTCCTGTCCCAGGGTAAGGGGGGTGGCATCCATCCAGTGTGTGCGCCCGATCTTTACCGTGTCTTTGAAGGCTTTTGACTTTTTTTCCAGGGTGTCACGTAGCTTGCGTACCCCGGGGAAGGTGTATTCCGCCAGTGCATAATAGGCGGCGATATGCATGGCGGTGGGGAAAGTATCGTTGGAGGACTGGGATTTGTTTACATCATCATTGGGATGGATGAGGCGGGTTCCTTCACCAAGCTTATTGCCTCCCAGCACGTGTGCCCGGTTGGCGATCACCTCGTTGGAATTCATGTTCGACTGTGTGCCGGACCCAGTCTGGTAGATTACCAGGGGGAACTGTTCGTCGAGCTTGCCTTCGATGATCTCATCGCAGACAGAGGCGATCAGGTCTTTTTTCTTCTCATCAAGCACGCCGAGCTCGTGGTTGGCCAGGGCGGCGGCCTTTTTCAGGTAGGCGAAGCCCATAATGATCTCGGGCGGCATTCTGCGGGTCCCGATTTTAAAATTATTCAATGAACGCTGGGTCTGGGCGCCCCAGTACTTGTCCGCGGGGACCTCAACGGGTCCCATGGAGTCTTTTTCAATCCGTACACTCATGGAAAAGGATTTTGCTTGGTTATGATTTGATAATAGTTGATATCTGGTTACTGGTTGAACTTGCACATCATATGCATGACGTAGGTGGTCCCGTCGGAGGCTTTTGACTCGCCGGGGCCGTGAACCGTGTAATCGCCTTCCAGTATTGATCTGCCTATTGAATCCGATGCCCATGCATGGACCAGTCCCGCGGCCACTTCAACCACATTCAGGCTGGTGATCTCGCCTGTGACGGTGCCCCGGAGGTTCCGGTGGTTACTGACGTTGCCGATCCCCCATTTATCGTATACCCGGATCCACCTTTCCTCCATATCGGCATAGACGTCTGATTCTGAAATGCTTCCGTCTGCCCTTCCCTTGGCATGGGCCTTGGCTTCCCGGGAGAGCACATCGAAATTATGTGCAAGGATGTTGAATCCCGCCGTATCCCGGTAGGCATTCACCGCCTTGTGCAGCTGGTCTTCGAATGCTGAAATATGGAGATCATTATCCTTCTTTTCGCAGGAAATCGCGATAACACATATCGCGAAGATCAAACTCGCCGTTCTGATTGTTTTCATGATCTGTCTTTTAGATGGATTAAAATTACAATAAAATATCAATTATTGGCCCCTGAAATAATGTCTGCGCCCGGGGCGGGATGGTTGCATTACCGGGGATACGGTTTTATGAACCTCCGAACTTCATAAGGTATTCCTTGATAAAGTCATTCAGGTTCCCGTCCAGGACATCGTTCACATTGCCGGTCTCATGGTTGGTCCTAAGGTCCTTTACCATTTTATAAGGATGGAGCACATAGTTTCGGATCTGTGAGCCCCATTCGATTTTCATTTTAGCCCCCTCGATTTCTGCCTGTTTTTCCTTGCGGGCCCTCAGTTCCAGCTCATAGAGATGGGATTTCAGTATGCGCATGGCGTTTTCCTTGTTCTTCATCTGTGAACGTGTCTCCTGGTTCTCGATGACCAGTCCCGAAGGAGCATGCCTGAGCCGTACGGCCGTTTCCACCTTATTCACGTTCTGCCCGCCTGCTCCGCTTGAACGGTAGGTTTCCCAGGTGATGTCTGCCTGATTGATGTTTATCTCAATGGATTCATCCACTACCGGTGAGACAAAAACAGATGCAAATGAAGTGTGCCTGCGGTTGGCGGAATCATACGGGGACAGCCTGACCAGGCGATGTACCCCGTTCTCGCTTTTCAGGTATCCGTAGGCAAAATCGCCTGTGAACTCAAGCGTCACGGATTTGATGCCGGCCTCATCCCCGGGTAGGTAGTACACCTCCCTGACCTTGTAACTGTTCCTTTCCCCGTACCGGATGTACATCCGCATCAGCATCTCGGCCCAATCCTGGCTTTCGGTACCCCCCGCTCCGGAATTGATCTTCAGCAGCGCACCGAAGCTGTCCTCTTCGTTGCGGAGCATGTTCCTGGATTCCAGGCTTTCGATGAGGGATAGCGCCTTCCGGTACTGCTGGTCGACCTCGGATTCATCCGCTTCGCCTTCATTAAAAAAATCCATGAGCACCGAAAGGTCTTCCACACCGGTTTTCAACTCTTCATAGGCGCTTTTCCAAGATTTCAGGCGCGATATCTCCCTGAGTTTTACTTCGGCTTCCTGCGGATCATTCCAGAAATCTGGTGATTGTGTTATTTTTTCCTCCTCGCGGATCTGTTCGGTCTTCTCTTCAATGTCAAAGATGCCTCCTCAGCGCCTGCTCACGCTTCACCAGCTCCTTGACCTGTTCAGTGGTGATCATAACTATGGGATTTGAATGATTATTCGGAAGGCAAAAATACAAAACTCGGCTTAATAATCGGCCCCCTGGCGGCTCAATCACAGGATCTCATCGAGGACGGCATAGATCATCCCGGTTTCAAACCCCCGCTGCTGTGCGAAGCGGAAGAGCTTTCCGCGTATGTCGAATGCATTGCTTCCCTTGATGGTTTTTCGCTTTTTTGTAAGTTCCTCCTTCAGGATCCCGGTGTAGTATTCCTCGTCAATTGTATCCAGGGCATCCGCAATCAGATCATCCGGTATTTTTTTCCTCTCGAGCATATGGCGGATCTTGACCCTGCCCCATTTGTTGAACCGGATCCTGTCCCTTGCAAAGGTCCCGGCATACCTGGCTTCGTCCAGGTAGTTCTACTGTTCGAGCGTTTCCAGGATTTTTTCTGCCTCGCCTGCGGGCAGTTTCCGGGATCCCAGTTTCTCCCGTATCTCGCTTCGGCATCTTTCCTGACGGCTGCACAGGTCCATGGCATACTTCAGGGCTGCCCTGTACGTATGGTTTTCCTTGCCGTTCATTGCATTCGTGCTTTTACCATCCGGTCCATTCCGTTGATGTCTTTTCTGAGTTCAGGCTCTCCGAAACCGGATTCCCGGAGGACTGATATGACCTGTGTACCATATGCTTCATGGATCTCTAGGTAGAGCAAACCTCCCGGTTGCATGACCTGCTTTCCTAAACGGGTGATGTGACGATAAAATATCAGGGGATCGTCATCGGGGACAAAAAGGGCGGAGGATGGTTCGAATTCCCGCACATTCATATCCATGGATTCCTTTTGTCCCACGGGGATGTACGGTGGATTGCTGACGATAAGGTCTGTATGGGACAATCCTTCCGGCGGTTCACCAGAGCTGATGTCATGCAGGACAAACTCCACGCTGAGCCCCAGCCTCCTGGCATTCTCCCTGGCCAGGCCAAGTGCCTCTTCCCGGATATCGGTCGCAGACACCCTGGCCCGGGGAATGTTCTTGGCAAGGGACAGGGCAATGCATCCTGTACCGGTACCGATATCCATGATCCTGCACCGTTCATTAGCATGCTCATCCAGTATCCACTGTACGAGTTCCTCGGTTTCCGGCCTTGGGATAAGGGCCTGCGGTCCGGTTTTCAGGTTCAGTCCGAAAAACACGGTCTCCCCGGTGATATACT
>CBFDEE010000141.1:0-7131 GCA_965603745.1 uncultured Bacteroides sp.
GAACAGTGACAGCACCATTCCGTAAATCAATGCACTGATCAATATGATTGAGATGATCAGCCATCTGACCTGCCTGAATTTTGTATCCCGCCTGATATTGAACAGTCCTGAAAGGGCAAGCGTTTCCTCATGCAGCACGCTTATGGTGCTGAATATCCGGTTGTGGATCCCTTCGTAAGGCGTGGTTCCAAGCTCCAGGTCAAGTTCAAGAAAGCTGCGAAGATTGCGGCTGAATTCTGCCAGGGCAACAATCCCGGCATCCTGTCCTGCCTGGCTGTCCGTCAGACCGGATAATACAGACTCCAGGTTGCTTAACCTGTTCAGGAGTGAATTCAGGCCTGCAGTACCGGGATATACAAGGTAAACGGATAACTCGGATAGCAGTTCCTGCCCCGCCTGCTCATAACCGGGTACCGCCATGAAATCAATTTCTTCCATTTGTTCCGTCAGTGTGCCACTGAGCCCGTATTCCCGCCAGCCGCGGATGCGGGATTTGTCGGAAAGAGTTTTCATGGAGGTATTTGCACTGCCGAGATACTCCAGGCAATGATTCAGTTTCTGGAGTATCAAGGATTCCCCTGAAAGTACAGTTTCGCTTCCAAGATCTCTTAAAAGTGTATAAATATCCAGGTAGGTACTGTTGAAACGGCTCATGCCGTCTGATCTTCCGGATGCATGAAAAGACTCTGAAGGAAGATCCCGGGTATAGAAGTCATGCACAGCGTTTTCCAGTTTCAGGACCTGCTGCGGAAGCACATCGATTTCTCCTGCCGTATCATGATAATCTGCCAGGCTCTCAGTCAGGCTGATTACAATAAAACCTGCAAGCAGCCAGAACAATACGGAGCAGGATATCAGGAGAAAAAAGCGTGACCGTATGGAAATATTCTTCAGGTTCATTTCTTAAAGTATGCCTGGAACTTCTTTTCAAACCGGGATGCAAACGGCCCGAGTATCGACTCATGTACCCCGAGCAGCAGGCATGCACCCTGGCTCATATTATCCAGGAACAATTTAAATACTTTGTTCTGCAATTCATAATTAAAATAAATGATCACATTGCGGCACGCGATCAGGTCAAACACCGCTTCGAACGGATTCGGGTCTGATGCCAGGTCCTGCTTCATGTATACAGGCTTATCCAGAAGCTGTTTGTTCATACGTAATAGATCCCTTGTTTTGTCGACTTCAAAATATTTCGAATAAGGGACGTCAAAATATGTATTGCTATCCCTCGGATTCTCCCTGATAACGGAATCAAAATTATCAAGATAAATTTCGTTGAACCTGTATTTATAGATCCCTTTTTTTGCAGTTTCTATTACTTCCCGGTTAATGTCCGTGGCGTAGATGTGAGACTTTTGAAGCAAGCCTGTTTCATTCAGAAGGATCATCATGGAATAAACCTCCTGTCCGGTTGAACATCCTGGATGCCAGATGTTGATGGGCGAATGGTTCTGGAACAGGGGCAGTATATCATACCTTAGTGAGTGCCAGACGGTCGGATCCCTGAACATTTCCGTCGTGTTGACTGTAATGTCCAGCACAATATTTTCCAGGAGGTCCCTGTCTTCCTTTATCTTTTCGATAAGTGACGCGGAACTCAGACCGTGGTCCAGCAGGATCTTTGAAAGACGCCGTTTTAACGATTTATCGGAATACTCTGAAAAATCATATTCGGAAATGGATTTTACCGTTTCGATGAATGCCTGTATCTCCTGATTTTCAATTTCCATGCAAGGAAGGCTGCCAGATTACACCAAACTAATATAAAGCTTTTTTATCTATCTTTGAGCGCACATTTATACCCTCTGTTATGAAATTCGGAGTTGTAATATATCCCGGCTCAAATTGCGATCACGACACGATATATGTCCTCCGTGACGTCATGGAACAGGATGTTAAGGAATTATGGCATAAGGATACGGACCTGCAGGGCGTGGATGCCATCATACTGCCGGGTGGTTTCTCCTACGGGGATTACCTTCGTTCGGGCGCAATTGCAAGATTTTCTCCAATTATGGATAATGTCATCCGCTTTGCGCGGGAAGGAGGATTCGTATTCGGAGTATGCAACGGGTTCCAGATCCTCTGTGAGGCCGGACTCCTCCCGGGGGCACTGCTGCATAACAACAATCAGAAGTTTATCTGCAAGAATACGTACATCAAACCCGATAACGATAACACCGCCATTACCTCTCTCCTGGATAAGAATACCGCATACAAGATCCCCATTGCCCACGGGGAAGGCAGGTATTATGCAGATGAAGAAATCCTAAAGGAAATGAGGCTGAATGAGCAGATCCTTTTCCGCTACTGCGATGAAAATGGCGTGATCTCGGAAGAATCAAATCCGAACGGCAGCATTGAGAACATTGCCGGAGTATGCAACAGAGACAAAAATATATTCGGCATGATGCCCCACCCGGAACGTGCTGCCGACATGGAGCTCGGGAATATTGACGGCAAGGCCATCTTCGAATCCATGCTTTCCATGATCCGTGTTTAGGGTACCGGCTAACCGGAAGGATCACTCACCCTCCCCACTCTATGAACGATAAGGTAAAGGCACATCTGGCCCTGGTTGGCGCCAACCTGATTTACGGTGTTAATTATGCCATAGCCAAGCAGGTCATGCCGGATTATCTCCCCCCGTTCGCACTTGTTTTTGCCAGGATCTCGGGCGCATGCCTGTTGTTCTGGATATTCGGAATGTTTTTCCCGGCAGAGAAGATCAGGCGGGAGGATCGCACCCGCTTCATTGTTGCTTCCGTTTTCGGAGTGGCGGTAAACCAATCACTCTTCTTAAACGGCCTCAACCTGACCAGTCCCATCGATGCTGCAATTATAATGACCGCGACACCCATACTGGTACTGGTGGTTGCAAGGGTGCTTTTGCGTGAACCCGTTACTTTCTTCAAGATCATCGGAATTGCCGCCGGGGCTACCGGGGCCATACTACTGATAAGCTACGGGGGAAATGCCAGTTTCGGCGACAACCATATCCTTGGTAACTCCATGATCGTTGCTAATGCCACTTCCTATGCTGTTTACCTGGTGATTATAAAGCCACTCATGAAGAAATACAATCCGCTTACCCTGATGAAATGGGTGTTCCTGTTCGGGCTCCTGCTGGTCAGTGGACCCGGACTGCCGGCATTTCTCAGGGTGGACTGGGCCGCTTTGCCCCTCGATATAACCCTGTCTGTCCTTTATGTTGTAATTGGCACTACCTTCTTTGCTTATCTGCTGAATGTTTTCAGTCTTAAGTATGTAAAACCCATTACGGTCAGCATCTATATCTACTCACAGCCCGTTATAGCATCGGTTGTGGCTCTTATATTGGGACAGGATGTGATCACGGCAGTAAAGGTAATTTCTGCGCTCCTTGTTTTTGCAGGTGTATATTTCGTCAGCTATTCCTCCAGCAGGACCGGTATAAGATGACACGGGAAACTGCCCTGGCCCGGATTGCCATTATTTTCGTATTTTCAGCCAAGAAGAGATTTCACTCAAATTTAAAACCACTATCATGAAAAGTTTTTTTTTACTGACGGCGATCATAATCCTGGCACCGGTCTGCACCGTAATGGCCCAGGATTGTACTTTCTTCTATCCCATGGATAAAGGGACGGTGATGGAACTGAAGCATTATGATAAAAAAGCCAGGGTATCGGGTACGACCAGGCAGGAGATCATTGATAAGCAGAACAACGACGGTGCCATTCAGCTGAGCATAAAGAACACCTATTTTGATGAAAAGGGAAATGAACTGATGACATCAGACCTGACAATGGAATGCAGGGATGGTGTTTTTACTTTTGACATGGACCAGTACCTGAACGATGAAATGCTGACCGCAGTCGAGGATATGGAATTTACCATCACAGGGGATAATCTGGAGTTTCCCGCTGAAATGAACCCAGGTGATCAGCTGAAGGACGGAAAGATCAGCCTTGTTGTTGAGGATATGCCCATGATGAATATGACAACGACAGTGTATAACCGGAATGTCGAAGCGATAGAAAAAATCACTACCGAAGCCGGCACCTTTGAATGTTATAAGATCTCCTATGATGTACTGACCGATGCCATGATTGACATACAGACCAGCGGCATTGAATGGATTGCCCGTGACGCAGGAGCTGTGCGCACGGAAAGCTATAATAAAAACGGGAAACTGACCGGGTATTCTGAGTTGGTGAAGCTGGAAAAATAAGGATCCGCAACCCGGTTTTCTCTCTGAAATTCACATCAGGGTATTGGACTGTAAACAGCTCCCTTTTCATCCAGGTGGATCTGAAGGACCTCCAGGCTGATCAGTTTGGCCAGGGTTTCTTCAGCCTGTTTCCTGGGTATCCTGCAGATTCTGCAGAATTTTGAAATACTGATCTTTCCGTTCTTATCCAGGTAATCAAGCAGGATCTCTTCGGTACTGCTGTATTCTATGAAGATGCCTTTCTTTCTTTTATCCTTCTGCCAGACCTTCAGCAGGACTGTGTTCGCCCTTATGTTCTGGTCCCCGACACGTACATAGGCCAGCCATTTGCCGTCTTCCGACTGCGCCAGGCACGGCTTCCTTTTCACCGGGGTAATATCCACCTCCAGTACGGTCTTGCCGAGAATGGTCCACTTCCGGGTTTCAAAGGGAAGTCCAGGCCTGCAATACATCTGGGCCGCCGCCTCTACCATGTGGTATTCCTCATCCGACCGTACCCCGGCAATCTTCCCGTTATCCTTCACCCCTATAAGCAGCTTCCCTCCGTCTGTATTGGCGAAAGCCGACAGGGTCCGTGCAATTTTCCTGGCATCGTTGATCTCGAACTTGAAATCCAGCTGCTGGTTTTCACCCTGCCCGATCAATTCCCTTATGTACCTGCTCAATGTTTCTTGTGCTGAGTTTGTGGAATATGGCATAATAAAAATAGAAAATTATGAAGGAGATTTAGTAAATTGGAAAACAAAAGTATAATCTGCGAACTTATACCTGTCTGAAACCAAATCATGATAAAGAAATGAAAAAGGAAAATCAAGACCAATCATCCCCACACCTCAGCAGGAGGTCGTTTATAGCAACTTCAGCTGCCGCTGCAGCCGGGTTTACAATACTACCCAGCAATGTAATCGCCGGCATGGGGCACCGTGCTCCAAGCGACAAGCTGAATATAGCCGGGATAGGCGTTGGCGGCCGGGGAGGGGCCGTTGTCAAGGGACTCAGAAGCGAGAACATAGTAGCCCTTTGTGATGTTGACTGGGATTATGCTTCGGGGACTTTCAGTGAATTCCCGGATGCCAGGAAATTCTGGGACTGGAGGGTGATGTTCGACAAAATGAAAGATAGCATCGATGCAGTCGTCGTGGGTACACCCGACCACTCCCATGCAATCGTGTCTATCAATGCCATGAAAATGGGAAAACATGTCTATTGCGAGAAACCGCTGACACATTCCGTTTGGGAGTCAAGGGAAATGGCCGGTGTGGCAAAGGAATACAAAGTGGCTACACAGATGGGGAACCAGGGGAACTCGGGCGAAGGTATACGGCAGATTTGTGAATGGATATGGGACGGCGCCATTGGTGAGATCAGAGAGGTACATGCATGGACAAACAGGCCGATATGGCCGCAGGGACTTCAGCGTCCCCAGGTCGGGGAATGGCCTCCCGATACACTGAACTGGGACCTGTTTATAGGTCCCGCAAAAATGAAACCCTATCACAGCATCCTGCACCCCTGGAACTGGCGTGGATGGTGGGATTACGGTACAGGTGCGCTGGGGGACATGGCCTGCCATATTCTCGATCCTATATTCAAGGCGCTTCGCCTGGAATTCCCGGTGAAAGTACAGGGAAGCTCAACCCAGTTCAATACGGAATGTGCCCCGACAGCCGAAGTAGTAAAATATACTTTCCCTGCACGGGAAAAGTATAAAAAAGTAAAAATGCCCGAAGTGGAAGTGACCTGGTGGGACGGGGGACTCCTGCCACCGCGCCCGGAAGACCATCCGGCCGGGGAAATACTGGGCAGAGACCATAACGGGGGATGCATGTTTATCGGGACTAAAGGAAAACTGATGTGCGGTACCTATGCCATAAATCCCTTCCTCCTGCCAGAATCACTGGAGAATTCCTACCAGAAGCCGGCTCCCAGCCTTAAAAGGATCGGTGAAGGTGGAGAGATGGATCATTTCATGGACTGGGCCAGGGCGTGCAAGGAAAGCCCTGAAAACAGGCAGGAAGCCAGCTCGAACTTCAGCTACGCGGGACCGCTGAACGAAATGGTCGTAATGGGCGTTGTCGCCGTAAGGCTGCAGGACCTCAAGAAAGAACTTCAATGGGACGGCAAGAATATGAAGTTCACCAACATCGGAGAGAACGAATCCATCAAAATCGTTAAATCGGATAAATTCGACGTCATCGACGGCCATCCGCTTTTCGATACCCAGTACACTGATCCGATAAATGCAGCAGCCTTTGCAGAAAAACTTGTAAAACATAAATACAGGAAAGGCTGGACAATGTAAAAAACAATCTCCCCGGGAGACCGGATCTCGCCTACTCGTATCTCAGCGTGTCTGCAGGGTTTTTATTGGCTGTACGAATCGCATGGAAACTGACCGTCAGAAACGCGATTCCAAGTGCCAGGAGTCCCGCAAGAACAAATATCCAGAACGGTATGCCGGTCCTGTAGGCAAAGTTGTTCAGCCATCGGTTCATTGACCAGATCGCAGGCGGGACCGAAAGGATTATCGCAAGCAGGATCAGCCTGTTGAATCCCGAGGAAACCAGCAGGACGATCCGGTTCACGGATGCTCCGTGTACTTTTCGGATACTTATTTCCTTGGTCTTTTGTTCCGCCATATATGCAGCCAGTCCGAACAAACCCACACAAGCTATTATGATGGCCAGCAATGTAAATATGCTGAAGAGGGTTCCCGAAGTTCGGTCATTCGAATACATCTGCCCGATATTGTCGTCAAGGAAATAGTACTTGAAAGGTGTTTCGGGGAAAAACTGCCTCCACGTTTTTTCGAGTTCCTCAACAGCCATGCCCAGGTCTTCCGTGCTGAGCCTAACATACAACAGGCGGGTAAATCCGCCGTTCGGTCCACCGGTACTCTGCAGCACATAAGT
>CBFDEE010000142.1:0-7016 GCA_965603745.1 uncultured Bacteroides sp.
GAAGACCTGGCCGTTATTGTAAATCTCAAGACCGTTGAATTACTCGGGTACGATTACCCCGAGGACGCTTTAGAGCAAAAAGTCGACATTGACGGAGAGGAGCGGCATATCGTCGGGGTCATTGCGGATTATCATCAGATGTCCCTGAAACAGGAACCTGTTCCCCTGCTATACCGATACCTTCCTGCGAACCGTTCTTTCTTTGCCATGAAGATCCAATCCGAAAGAATGGATGATGCCATAGGGGAGTTGAAATCCAAATTTGATGAATTCTTCCCAGGAAATCCTTTTGACTATTTTTTCCTTGATGTGTTTTTTGACCGCCAGTACAGGATTGAAAAACAGATCTTTATCGCTGTTGGTGTTTTCTCCCTGGTTGCCATAATCATTGCGGCCCTTGGACTTTTCGGCCTGTCTTCCTATACAACACTTCAGCGGACCAGGGAAATAGGGATCCGGAAAGTCCACGGGGCAAGTGTCAATCGCATCCTTATTCTTCTGTCAAGGGAATTTCTTGACCTGATACTGCTAGCCATACTCATTGCCACACCTTTTACATGGTGGATCATCGGCAAATGGATGGAGGGTTATCCCTACCAGGCCGGCATAAATTGGCTGGTCTTTGTGTTTACTGGATTGCTGGTAATCCTGTTCGCCCTTATTGCGGTTGCCATACAAACACTTAGGGCAGCCAATACCAACCCGGCTGAATCTCTTAAGTACGAGTAGGGTATTTTTTTATATCTTTGCCTCCGTTTTTCCCTGAATATGAAAGGATTATTACACATATTTACGGTCCTTGCAATATCCCTTTACCCGGTCTTTGCTTCAGCACAGGATTCTGTGTTTTTCTGGGTTGATAATGGGGATGTATACCGTCTTGCTGAATACCTTAAGGAACATGACATCAATGCCGGATACGGTTCATCAGATACCACCCTGCTTGTTCGTTCCATTCTTTATGGCAGGACTTCGACCTGCGCCTGGTTTATTGAAAGCGGAGCGGATGTTAACCGGGTGACGGGAGGTTTGAGTCCCCTGATATACGCTGCCGGGACCGATGATCCAAAAAAAATGTCGCTGCTGATAAATGCAGGTGCAGACATCGAGTTCCAGGATAAAAAAGGAAATACTGCTTTGTTTTACGCTGCAGGGAACCATAACCTGAAAATCACGAAGCAACTTGTGAAAAAGGGTGCAAACCTGACGCACAGGAATTATGGCTGGGAAATTCCATACGATATTGCCGTCAGGCACAGAAATCCGGAAGTAGCTAAATATCTCCGCGCCATGTATGAGAAAAACCTGCCGGATTTCCGTGACGGTCCCTATGTCAGGTGGAGAGGCAAAAAAAGGATCCATGCATTTTATATAGTTCATGACTCGAAATCTCAGATTACTCGAAGATCGCGGAAAAGATTCAGAGCAGACTCTGATCCTTATCTGATGAGTGGTTTTGCAGGGGACAGCCTTGATTACCTGCTTCATTCACGCAAAGAAGCTACTCCGGATCTTATTGAATGTGTTGACCGGGTTCTTGTCATCGGGGATATTCATGGCGGCTATGACAGCCTTGTGATGTTCCTTCGGCAGAACGGGATCATCAATAATTCCCTGCAGTGGACATGGGGAAAAGGGCACCTGGTTTTTATCGGTGATATTTTTGACCGGGGCGACCGGGTCACGGAAGCTCTCTGGCTGATCTACCGGCTCGAAGAACAGGCTTCTGGAGCGGGAGGTGCCATTCATTACATTCTGGGCAATCATGAAATTATGGTGCTCACCGGGAATACCAATTACCTGTCCCACAAATACCATCTTCTGAGTTCAAAACTGAATTTAGACTATTCCATGCTGTTCGGAAAACGTACGATTCTCGGGCAATGGCTCCGCACAAAAAACACCCTTATGCGGATCAATGGCCATATGTTCGTTCATGCGGGATTATCACCGGACATTATTGAATCCGGACTGGAGATGAGTGAAATTAACGATCATGTGCGTTATTTTCTGAACCATCCGGATAAACAGCAAAGCGGCGATGTAAGCCGCAATATGTTATTCGGAAACAACGGCCCTTTCTGGTATCGCGGCTACATTAAAGGCAATCATTATTACCCGCATCTGCCTGAAGATGAATTTGAAACGGTTCTTTCATATTTTGATGCAGAGTATATTTTCATCGGACATACTAACGTAAAGCAAATCACCCCTTTCTACCATAATCGTGTATTTGCACTCGATGTCCCGTTCTACACATACGGTTTCCCCATCCAGGGACTGCTACTTGAAGACGATGTAATTTACCTTCTGGATTCTTCTGCCGTGAAATCCAGGATCCGATAATTTTTCTTACTTTGGTTTTATATACCCGGCAATAATTTTTCCTGGATCTTTTCCAAGCCACTGAGAACATGAAACTATTCAAATTCATTTCCCGAATATGCCTGTTCATCTCCGTGATCCTGTTTGCCGGGGAAAAAATCTCCTTTTCGCAAATTCCGGAATATGAAGCATCCCAACTGTTTCAATCTGATGAGCTTTTATCCTTGACCATTACCATGGATATGCGCAGGGTTTTGAAGGACATTGAAGATGAACGCGAAGAGCATACGGCCATTATTTCATATGTTTCACCGGCCGGCGATACGGTTGAGTTTACCCTTCAGATCAGAACACGCGGGCATTTCAGGAGGGATCCTCTGAATTGTAATTTCCCCCCCCTACGCCTGAATTTCGCTGAGGACAGTACCTATAAGGGCATATTCTCCGGGCATGACAAATTAAAGCTGGTAACGCATTGCATGTCCAGGGGAAAACAGCATGAACAAAACCTTCTTAAAGAATACCTGGCATATCGCCTGTATAACCTGTTTACAGATGAAAGCTATCGTGTTCGCCTTGCAGAAATTACCTATGCAGATTTAAAAGGCAGGAGGGACACCCTGCACAAAATGGGATTTCTTTTGGAACCAACGGATCATATGGCCCGGCGAAACAACTGCGTGCATGTTGGCAGAAAGAACGTTCAGCAGGAGCAATGTGAGCCCCTGAAAACCGCCCGGCTGGCAGTATTTCAGTATATGATCGGCAATACCGACTGGTCTGTTCCTGCACCGCATAACATCTCCCTGATCCAGGTCAGGCCCGGAACGGTCCCTGTTGCGGTTCCCTATGACTTTGATTGGTGCGGCCTTGTGGATGCCCCCTATGCTGTCCCGGCCGAGAATCTTGGGATCGACGATGTTAAGGTCCGGTTTTTCCGGGGTTTTTGCCGGAGCGAGCAGGAGTTCGATCTTATCTTCCGGGAGTTCCATAAAAATAAGGAAGAGGTTTTCCTAACCATTGAATCCATCCCCCATCTGGATGAAAAGGAAAAGAATCGGGCCAGGCGTTACATAGAAGAATTCTACTCCACACTCGACAGTCCCCTGGCAGTCAGGAATGAATTCATTAATAATTGCCGGACTGATAATTTCCGTTAATTTTGACCAACCATCATTATTTATCAATTATGCGAATTAAAAATATCCTTACCGGTATTCTTGTACTGTGGATTTTCATTCCGGCATTTGGCCAGCTGAATGAAATTGAATTTCGGGAATTTGATCTTGACAATGGCCTTCACGTAATCCTTCACCAGGATAACAGTACGCCCATAGTAGCCATAAACATAGCCTATCATGTGGGATCCAAGAATGAACAATCCGACAGAACTGGATTTGCCCACTTTTTTGAACACCTGATGTTCGAAGGATCCGAGTATATTGACAGGGGCGCCTTTTTCAGGTATGTGCAAAACGCCGGGGGAGTGAATAATGCATTCACCTCCTTTGATTATACCATGTATTATGAGATCCTTCCATCCAATCAGCTTGAACTGGGATTGTGGCTTGAATCGGAACGCCTGCTTCACCTTCGCATCGATAGTACCGGTGTAGAAACCCAGCGGGGAGTGGTCAAGGAAGAACGCCGGGAAAGCCTGGATAACCGCCCTTACGGAACCATCCTTGAGGAGATTTTTTCAAATTCCTTCAAGGAACATCCATACCACTGGATCCCTATCGGCAGTATCCAATACATCGATGATGCAACAATAGCGGAATTCATGGAATTTTACAATCATTTCTATGTGCCTGAAAATGCCGTGCTCGTCATAGCCGGTGACATAGATTATGAACATGCACGCAAGCTGGCAGAAGATTATTTCGGAGAGATCCCGGCAGGGGGCCACGAGATCTACCGGCCTGATATCCAGGAACCTGCTTCCACGCAGGAAGTCCGAAAAACTGTATACGACAATATACAGCTGCCGGCGGTACTGGCTGCCTACAGGATGCCGGGGATGGGGGATCCGGATACATATGCCCTGGAAATGCTGCAAACCCTGCTTGCCGGGGGACAAAGCTCCCGGCTGTATAAATCCCTGGTGGACAAACAGCAGCTTGTTGTCGAAACCGGCGCCATCCCCATCGCCCTGGAAGATGCGGGTATCTTTGCTGTTCTGGGACTGGCAAATATGGGAGTTCCCCTTGAAGATATTGAAGCTGCCATGTATGAAGAGATACGCAAGGTTGTTGATGAAGGACTGACCGACAGGGAGTTTCAGAAGCTTTTAAATCAGACCGAAAATGATTTTATCAGCCAGAATACCACTATGGCAGGCGTATCAGAAAGCCTTGCCACCTATTATACTTTTTACGGTGACCCGGAACTTATAAATACCGAAATTTATAAATACCTTGCCGTGACTCCCGATGATATTGTTGGTGTAGCAAAAAAATATCTTGTGCCGGAAAACCGTGTGGTCCTTTACTATCTTCCTAAAGATCAGGAACAATAAAACCCGATAATCATGAAATACCTATTCATACAATTCATACTGCTTTTCCTGGCCTTTCATGCACCGGATGCAATGCTCGGACAAATAGACCGCAGCAAGGCTCCTGAACCCGGACCCGCACCGGAGATCAAAGTCGGGGAATATCGCTCATTTGAACTAAAAAATGGCCTTAAGGTTTTTGTGGTTGAAAACCACAAGATACCCAGGATTGCCTATTCTTTCCTTTTTGATATGGACCCTTTTACCGAAGGAGACAGTATGGGCTATACCGGCATTGCCGGCGCCCTGCTGGGCACGGCAACAACCTCCAGGACCAAGGATCAGATCGATGAGGAAATCGACTTCATCGGGGCCACCCTGAATACCTCTTCCGGATCCATGTACGGTGCTGCCCTTAAAAAGCATAATGAAAAACTGCTCGAACTCATGTCGGATATTCTGCTGAATCCAGTTTTCAACCAGGACGAGCTGGACAAAATAAAAAAACAGACGATTTCAGACCTTGCCTACAGCAGATCGGATCCCGCTTCAATATCTGAAATTGTTGGAGACGTCCTTCTTTATGGTCAGGAACATCCTTACGGGGAAGTGACCACCGAGGCTTCCGTCGGATCCATTACCCTTGATATGTGTGAGGAATTTTACCATACTTATTTCAGGCCTAATATCGCTTACCTGGCAATCGTGGGGGACATTACACTGTCCGAGGCCAAAAAGCTTACTAAAAAGTATTTCGGGGACTGGGAACCCGGGACCGTACCGGAGCACAGTTATGCTACCCCGAAGGCCCCGGAAAGTTGCATGGTTTCCATTGTTGACCGGCCACATGCGGTACAGAGTGTCATAAAGTTAGCCCATCCTGTCAATTACACGGTTGGTATGGAAGACTACGTGGAAGCCAGGGTGATGAATTACATACTTGGCGGCGGAGCCACTTCCCGTCTTTTTATGAATCTCCGGGAAGAACATGCCTATACCTACGGAAGCTATTCGTCCCTCAGCCAGGATAAATGGGTTGGCAGCTTTGAGGCCACGGCTGATGTCAGAAACGAAGTAACCGATTCTGCCGTTTATCAGATCCTATACGAGATTGACCGGCTCCGCAGGGAGCCGGTTACCCCGGAACAGGTGGATAATATTAAAAGTTATTTGTCAGGGACTTTCGCCCTTTCGCTTGAACAGCCGGGTACCGTTGCCCGTTTTGCCCTGAACATTGCACGTTATGGCCTGCCTGCCGATTATTATGCAAACTACCTCAAGTACATTGAGGATGTCAGTCCTGAAGACGTTCAGGCAGCGGCACAGAAGTACCTGCAACCCGATAATTGTCATATTTTTATCGTCGGGAAGTCGGAGGAGATCGCCGACAAACTTCTTGCTTTCAGTCCCCGTAACACAATAGACTATTACGATGTGGAAGGGAACTGGATCGATCCTGCTGATATGTCAAAGGTTCTTCCCGAGGGACTCACAGCTGAACAGGTTATTGAAAAATACCTGTCCGCCATAGGTGGCAGAGAAAAAATGGAGTCCCTGAGGGACATTACCATGAAACTTGACATGGATGTGCAGGGCATGTTGCTGGAATCCGATTTGGTCAGGAAAGCCCCGGATAAATTTATTATGGTTATCCGTATGGGCGAGACGATTCTATCCAAGACTGTTTTTGACGGGATTTCCGGCCGAACATCCGGCATGCAGGGTGAACAGGAGCTTGAGGGGGATGATCTCGAAAAAATGAAAATGCAATCAAGTTTCATGCCCGAGCTTGACTATGCTGGTGGGGGGTACACAACCCTTTTGCAGTCAATCGAATCTGTCGACGGCAAAGAAGCATACAAGATTGAAATCCATGATCCCCTGGGACAATTGAGCCTGGCTTACTATGATACAGAAACTGGATTCAGGATCATGGAAGAAAAAACAGAAGATACTCCCCAGGGTCCAATGGTACAGAGTTCCACATTCGGGGATTACCGGGAGGTTGATGGCATACTGTTCCCTCATTCCATCATCCTCCGGGCCGGTCCCCAGATAATAAACAGCACGGTAAAACTCCTTGAATACAATTCTGGAGTTGACGACTCTGTCTTTAAGTAAAAACGAATATGCGGGCTGTAATTCAAAGGGTCAGCAGGGCAGAGTTGCGGTGCATTTTTAGTAGATGGTATTG
>CBFDEE010000143.1:0-6999 GCA_965603745.1 uncultured Bacteroides sp.
CAAGGTCGCAGGCCTTTCTGAGGGATACATGAGTACTCACATGGATCACCCTGAACTTCTCATCGGCCAGCAGCATGGCATATTTATTGGTCCCAGTATAATGGGCAAAAATCTCTGTATGCCCGGAGAAATGGTGTCCGGCCAGGTTCAGTGCTTCCTTGTTTATTGGCCCTGTAACGGTACCGTCAACCTTCCCGTCCATCGCCAGTTCAATAGCTTTTTTTACGGCCCTGAAAGCCAGGTCTCCGGCTGCAGCGGAGATTTTACCGGGGATGATCTTATTTCCTGATTCCAGGGACAGGTTAATAAGGTCTATATGCCCCGCGTCAAACCTGGCCTCGTGCACTTCCTGAATGGCATGGAGGTCCAGATCCAGTCCGGATTGAACCAGGGCCTGTTCCATTACACCAGCATTCCCGATAACCAGCAGTCTCGCCATAGCATGGCTCTGCTGATCGGCCATTACCTTTGCTGCGATCTCAGGCCCGATACCTGCCGGATCACCCATTGTCATGGCGAGGATGGGTCTTATGTCAGTCCCTTCACTCATTATGCATTGTCAGTCGTTCAAGTTCCTGATCCAATTTTTTAAGATACTCCTGTTCTTCTTCCTCCTGCATCCTTATAAGCGGGGAAAGTACATAGGGCTTGCAAAGTCCCTTTTTAGACAGTAGTGCTTTCAGTGCCGGAATGGAACGGTTCAGTTTCCTGTCCTTCTGGTAAAGCAGGGAAATTTCATCCGTTTTTGCCTGGAGCTTTTCAGCCATATCTGTCTTTCCTTGAATAGCTGAGAGATACAGCTCCAGGAACAAATCCGGGACAAGGTTTGCCGTGCTGGGGACAATCCCGTCCGCACCGTTGCTGATCCCGTATACAGACATATGGGCCCATCCCAGCAGGAATGAGAAATCCTTCCTGTCAGACCAGAGCTTCAGGGAACTGTCGAGCCTTTCCCTGTCCCTTTCCGAATCCTTTATCCCTGCAACATTCGGATGGTGGCTCAGTCTGTCAATGATCTCCAGTGGGATCGAATGTCCTACAGTTACAGGCATGTTGTAGAGAATCAGCGGAATGGGGATCAGGTCGGCCAGGTTCTCCAGGTAGCCAAGCATTTGATCATCATCCATCGGGTAATAGGATGGCAGGGTGGCAACGGCTGCTTCAATTCCCAGGTCGGCATACTTTCTGGCCAGGTTCACCGAGATCTCCAGTGAATTCGAGGAAATGCCTGCGAAAACAGGGCAGCGTCCGTTGACCGCGCGGATCACCAATCTTGCCAGTGATTCCTTAAGATCCCCTGACATCGAAGCAGCCTCCCCGGTCGTGCCCGCAATGAAAGGTATGGACAGATTGCTGACCAGGCTGTCCACGAGCTTCAATACTGAACCGGCATCTATTCCCAGTTGTTCGTCAAGGGGGGTCACCATCGGTACTATCACTCCCCGGTATTTATCTTTTGTATTCACCTATAATGCCCCGGTATAAATTTCTTTTGCATCCCGGGATTTGAGTTCCCGGGGATTATTCTTTAATAAGCGCTGTACCAGCATGGCACTGTCCGCCATACTGTCAATATCATCTTCAGTAATGTTGAATTCGGAAAGCCTCTGAGGAAGTCCACATTCCTTCAGCAGGCTTTCGATTATCCGTACACCTTCCAGGGCAGTTTCCGCTGGGGTTTTCATCTCTGCAGATCCCAGAGCAACGGCAATATCACTGTATCTTTCAGGTGCGGCCTGTACGTTAAACCTTAACACATGTGGAAGGAGCAGGGCATTGGACATTCCATGGGGGACCTTATGAATGCTTCCCAGGGGATAGGCCAGGGCATGCACCGCAGCCGTGTTTACAGGTCCCAGGCACATTCCCCCGTACATGCTGCCGAGGGACATATCGGTTCTGGCTTCTAAATCTGCTCCATTATTATATGCCGTTTTCAGGCTTTTACCTATCCGCCTGATCCCTTCAATAGCAATCCTGTCCACCATCGGATGCGCATATTTGTTCGCATAGGCCTCAATGCAATGGGTCATTGCATCCATGCCGGTAGCAGCTGTTTCCTGTGGCGGAAGTCCCAGGGTCAGCTCCGGGTCCACATAGGCCGCATCGGGAACCAGGTGCGGGCTGATGACCCCAAGCTTGCTGCCACTCTCCTCATCATAGAATATGGCGTTGGGGGAAACCTCGCTCCCGGTACCGGAAGTTGTGGGAATGCAGGCCAGGTATGCCTGTCTTCCCCCGAGCAGGTCAATGCCTGCCACCTCCCTGATACCCTGTTTGCTATCAAGCATGGCAGCCAGCAGTTTTGCAGTATCCATGACCGATCCCCCGCCGATGCCCGCGATCCCTTCTGCCCTGAACTCCCGGGCCTGTTCAAGTACCTGTTCAAGATCTCTGAAAGAGGGTTCCTGCTCAATTCCTGTAAAAATCTCCGTTTCAATGCCTATTTCCGACAATGGTTCCAGGCTTGTTTTCAGCATAGATCCCAGGGGGGGTATTCCAAGTATAAATACCCGCATTGGTCCCATGAGTGACAGATCTTCCACGAATTGCCGGAAGCATCCCGTCCCGAACACGACTTTCCCCGGATTGTTAAAAACAATAATATCCATCTGCAAAACTGCTTAAGGCTAATAATTGCGGAATGTCAGATCAATACAAATATAGGTAATTTATAGAAAAAATGTAAACGTTTACATAATTTTTACCAAATACCATCAAATAGCTTGAAAATGATGTCGGCATCAGGTCGAGTTCCTTATCATCAACTCCGTCTTGAGGATCATCTGTATGCATGCCCTCCCCGGTTCTTCAATCCTCTGGATAAGCAGTTCCCCCGCACGTTTCCCAATTTCCCACGCCGGTTGCCTGATCGCAGAGAGGGGGGGATTGAGGGAATTGGACCAGATCATATCATCAAATCCGATCACGGCAATATCGCCCGGTATCTTAAGTCCCTTTTTATGGATTGTTTCTAGCGCCCCCAGAGTTATCAGGTTGTTGCCGGCAAAAATTGCATCAGGCGGATCCTTCTGGTTCAGCAGTTCCTCACACAGTATCTTTCCGCTGTCATATTTCGAGTTGCCATATTTAATGAGGGACTCATCCAGTGGCAGGCTGTTTTGTTCATGTGCATCTCTGTAGCCCTGTTCACGCTGATGGGTTGTAGGGATCGATGGCAGTCCCGTGATATAAGCAATCCTGGTATATCCTGATTCAATTAGAAAACTTACCGCTTTGGAAGCACCTTCCCGGTTGTCAACAACGACAATATCCACATCTATACCGGTAAGTCCCCTGTCCACACATACCACCGGCAGTCCGTCCTTTACCATTTTTCTCAGCATGGGATCATCTTCACGTACCGGAGCAACAATGAGTCCGTCGATGGCTTCCGACCGGAGGGTCTCGAGGTAGAGTTTTTCCTTTTTCTCATCCTGCCCGTAGTTACACATGATGATTGCATAGTTACGGCTGTAGGCAGTTTCCTCAATGCCCCTGAGAACATCAACATAAAAGGGATTCTCAATATCCGGGATCAGTACGCCCAGCAGATTGCTGGATGTACTTTTCGAGCGCAGCCGCTTGGCTACCCTGCTGGGCTGGTATTTCAGTTCCTTTATGGCCTTCTGAACCTTGGCGCGAGTTGCATCGTTTACATTTATGCTGTTATTGATGACCCTGGATACCGTGGCAATAGATACACCGGCTTCCCGGGCGATGTCATTCATGCTGGCCATTCGTGTACAGTATTAAGGCAGGTCGTAAGGGTTTAAAACAACACGTAAATGTAATCGTTTCCATTCAAAAAAAAAACCAGCCGGGATCATTTGTCTGACAGAAGCCTTTTTACCTGTTTTACGATGTTGGTTTTCGTAATGCGTGTATCACGTTTTCATCCGGGAAACAAAATCACATCTCCCGGTCTGGTGGATTTTTCAATGATATTCCCGTTGTATTTCAGGCGTAAGGTATTCCCGGCAGAAGAACGTACCTGCAGGTGTATTATTTTCCGGTCCTTCCATTCCATATCGATTTCGAAACCGCCCCTGGCCCTGAGGCCGTTTATTTTTCCGTCCTTCCATTCCGGGGGAAGTGCGGGCAAAAGGTGGATGTATCCCTGGTGGCTCTGCATCAGGGTTTCGATCATTCCTGCGGCACCCCCGAAATTGCCGTCAATCTGGAAGGGAGGGTGGGCATCGAAAAGGTTGGGATAGCTTCCCCCGGAAGGATTACGGCCTTCTTCCAATGCGGGCTTCAAAAGATTCTGCATCATTTTATGAGCATGTTTCCCGTCGAGGAAACGGGCCCAGAAATTGATCTTCCAGGCCAGGCTCCAGCCGGTGCCACCGTCTCCCCTTAACAGCAGGGACTGGCTTGCCGCTTCCATCAGCTCCGGGTTTTTGTCCCATGTAATTTCCGCCCCGGGATGCACGGCCCAGAGGTGTGAAACATGCCGGTGACGGTTGTCCAAACGGTCAATGTCCTGCATCCATTCCTGGAGCTGGCCGTGACGGCCTATACGGTCCGGTGAGATTTTCACCAGCTTGTCATGGATCTGTTCAGCAAGGTCGTGGTCCCTGTCCAGGATCTCAGTGCATTGGAGTACGATCCTGAAAAGGGATCGGATGATCTGGTGGTCCATCGAGGGACCGGCCACCAGTCCCCCGTTCTCCGGCGAATTCGAAGGCGTCGAGATCAGGTATTCCGTTTCGGGGTCTTCAACCAGGAAATCCATGTAAAAAAGTGCGGCCTCCCGGAGTAGCGGATAAGCTCTTTCAGCCAGGAAGGATGTGTCGCCGGAATACAGGTAATGTTCCCAGAGATGATGGCAGAGCCAGCCGCTCCCTGTCACCCAGATGCCGTGGTTCGAGGCATTGATCGGTGCCGTACCCCTCCACTGGTCGGTATTGTGATGAAGGACCCAGCCCCGCGCCCCGTAATGCGCCCTGGCTGTTTTCCTGCCCTCGACTGCCAGCTCGTCTATCATGTCGAACAGGGTGGTATGGCATTCGGCAAGGTTTAGGGGTTCCGCCGGCCAGTGGTTCATCTCGCAGTTGATGTTGGTAGTGTATTTGCTGCCCCAGGGCGGGTAAAGCTGGTTATTCCAGATGCCCTGCAGGTTCGGCGGCTTGCTGCCTTCCCTGGCCGAGGATATAAGCAGGTAGCGGCTGTACTGCACATACAGGGTGGCGAGGTCCCTGTCCGTGCGGGACTGGTTAGCCGATAGCCTCTGATCGGTGGGAACTGTTCTTTTTTCATGTCCCCCCAGGTCCATGCTGAAGCGATTGAAAAGGGCCTGGTAGTCTTCCACATGAGCCTTTCTCAGCGTTGTGATATCTTTATCGGCGCATTGTCCGGTGTATGACCGGCAAAGGTCCTCCGGTTCGGCGGAAAGATTTTTATAATCCACAAAATTTGTCGCAGCCGCCAGTTTCATGACAACACGGTCTGCGCCTTCCACCACAAGAGAATCTTCATACACCCTGATGATGCCGTTTTCGGTTTCGATTCGGAGCCAGGCCGTTCCTGTCATGTCGCCGTCCTCGACCTCGAGGGAAAGGGCCAGGGTCTGTTCATCCACTTTCCTGGTGGCATGAAAGCGGTGCGGTGTTTCAAGCATTGCGCTGAAACTGATACTTCCCGGTTTATCCGAACTGTATTCTGCCACCATAATCTGGTCCGGGTGGCTGATAAAGTATTCCCTGGTAAAATGAACATCTCCCGAGATGTATGAAACATGCGCCACCGCCTCTTCCAGGTTCAGGGAACGCCTGTATCCGCTGAAATCCTCGTGTCCCGGGAAGCGGAGTATTACATCACCGAAAGGCTGGTAATCAGCCTGGTACTGCGGGTAATACGGAGGATGTGTATCGACTACACGGTACTTCCATTCCCCGTCTATGAAAACCGGTTCCTCCTGCCGGCCTGAGGGAATGATGTGCATCCGGTAGGGTTCTCTTCGGTATGCATTAAATCCTCCGGTAGAAACATAATTGTGGATCTGGACTGCAATGAGGTTCTTTCCCGGCTGAACCAGGGCAGACGGGATGATATATTCCCGGTTAGTATTACTTACATCGTATTCCCCGATTTTAATCCCGTTCAGATAAGTAATGTCATGATCCTTGATATTCCCCAGCACCAGCCTCAGATCCTGTCCATCCCAAGCGGCAGGAATTTGAACCGTCTTCCTGAAAAGGACACAGCCGTTCATATCGGGTAGTCCTTTCCGTTCCCAGACACTCTTTCCTTCTATTAACATGGATGGCCAGTCAGAATCATCGGTACCGGGAAGTATACCCTGGCGTACATCCGCAAGCTGCAGCAGGCTGTCCACCCATTTCTGCTTCTCCTCCTCGAAGCTGTCCTGGTATGCCCTCCTTCCCATAAATACCCTTCCGGCCAGTTCTTCGGCCTCATCCTGCTTGCCATCGAATAATAATCTCCGGATCTCATCCAGCCATTCAACGGCCCCATCACGGTGGTAGTCCCTCGGTCCCCCATCCCACAATGTCTCCTCATTAAACTGCAGATGTTCCCTTCCCGGATCGCCAGAGACCATCATCCCCAGCCGCCCGTTCCCCAGGGGCAGGGCTTCCTCCCAGATCTCTGCCGGTCTCTCATACCAAAGTTCCAGGGTGCCGGTTCCTGTGGCAGATCCTTCGCCGGATCCCGGAGCCTGGCAGCAGCCCTGAAGGATTAATGGTAATAACAGCAAGAACAGTTGGTTCATCGATGTTATGGTTTTGATAGTCCGTATTCCGATTATTATGGTTCTTTCGTAACGGTAATCTCGACGGGGTCCAGGAATCCGAATGGAATATGATAGTAGGTATCGGTCCACAGCCTCAGGTCTTCGCCTTCCTTGCGTCGTTCATACCAGTCCCCGTCTCCCCCCGGATCCGGAAAGCCCCCGGCGCCGGTAAAACTATTGGGGCCGACCCTGGTCAGTTCGGCTCCCGGGTGATGATGTGGACCGAGCAGGTTACGCAGGGA
>CBFDEE010000144.1:0-6980 GCA_965603745.1 uncultured Bacteroides sp.
CCGCCTTGCTTTTAGGCATCTCAATACCCAGGCGGTTCATGGTATCCTTGAAAGCTGTGCGGTCTTCACCTCTTTCGATTGCATCGATGTTTACGCCAATGATCTTCACTCCATAAAAATCCAGTATGCCTTTTTTTGCCAGTTGGGAAGATAAATTCAACCCTGTTTGTCCCCCAAGATTCGGCAGCAATGCATCTGGCCTCTCCTTTTTGATGATCTCTGTCAGGGCATATTCATTCAAGGGCTCGATATAGGTTACATCTGCCATCTCCGGATCCGTCATAATGGTGGCCGGATTGGAATTAACAAGTACGATTTTATAACCCAGGGAACGCAAGGCTTTACATGCCTGGGTTCCCGAGTAATCAAATTCACATGCCTGCCCGATGATTATGGGTCCCGATCCAATGATCAGCACTTTATCAATGTCTTTTCTTTTTGCCATGGTGGTTTGCCGGTTACTAAGGGAGGTTATCGTGAAAGGAGTACATCATTCATCTCTAAAGATGTGAATTAAATCCCTATTTCTCTTTCGATTTGCCTTAATGATTATTAATAAATTATTGACAATACGGAACCCGGTGCCGAAAGAAATCCGGGATTTATCTTTGAATGACAATCCGGCAGTAAAATATATTTTCCGGTCACTAAAGAATTGGATGCAAAAAACCGCATTATCCGGTTGAATAAGGCGGCAAATGATGTGCGGAGGCAAGGAAACAATTATCGAACCACCTAGAGGAGGATATTCAGTTGCTACTCAAGTTTAAATTTGATCAAGGAGATGACAATCATTAGCTATAATAATTGCAGATGTATTAAAATAATACTGAGATAGTTTTACCTTATTAATGACACTTGATTATTGCAAAATCCGGACAGACTGAACACCGGAATTTGCAGAATGACTTTGCAGCGCGGGCTGACTGGTGCGTGAAATCGTATGAGGAGGCCAATCATCCACCGGTGGTTGTGCTGGGACATGCTGCAGACCTGAAGGTGAGGCCTGGCTCTACTTTAAAACTGAGCGCACGGGGAACGAGCGATCCGGACGGAGATAAGCTTTCGTATCGTTGGTGGAAATAGGTAGAAGCGGATACCTACAACGGCACCATTGAGATCCGGAATTCCGGGAAACAGGATGCCTCGTTCACAGTACCCGGCGATGCCGGCAAAGGGGAAACCATCCATATTATCTGCCAGGTGATGGATACAGGAATTCCTCAGCTAACAAGGTATCAGCGTGTAGTGGTCACGATTGAATAGCCTTGTCCGGCAAGTTATAAGTCCAGATGAAATTAAATGGATTGTAGTAGATTTTAGGTTTTATGCTGTATGAAAAAATTAAAAGTTTGTACATTTAAAGCATACTTTTACAATTCACTTCTGGTATGAAATGTTAAATTAACCAGTAGTCAAATAAAACTAAATGTAAAAAAAACCAAACATTCATTCTTTCTTTATGAGCTCAACAATATTTGGAAAACTTATAAGTCAAACAAATGGGTACTGTCCTTGTTTTATATTTCACTCTATAGCACAATGCTTGCAGGAAAGTAGCCCTGTAACATGCCTGAGAGGGGATCAGGGATACAGGATATCGGAGAAGGAATATGGAATTCATGGATAAGATCAAACAACTCGAAAAGAAAGCTGTAGAGGTAAGGAGATACCTGGTCACAGCAATACACAAGGGGGAAGACGGGCATCCAGGTCCGTCGCTTTCAATTGCAGACCTAGTTACGGCACTTTATTTTGAGATCATGGACGTGCGGCCTGAAGAGCCCAACTGGGAAGACCGGGACCGGTTTATCCTATCGAAAGGGCACGGCTGCCCGACACTCTATTCGGCTCTGATACTGAAAGGCTATTTCTCCGAGGATCATATTCCCACCCTGAGGAGGATCAATTCAAAGCTGCAGGGCCACCCGGATATGACTAAAACCGTCGGAGTGGATGCATCCACCGGTCCCCTGGGAAACGGAATATCCTTCGGGATAGGAATGGCACTGGCGGCAAGGATGAATAATAAGGATTACTATACCTACGTGATCACCGGAGATGGGGAATTGAACGAAGGCGTTATCTGGGAAGGGGTCATGAGCGCCGCCCATTATAAAGTGGACAACCTGATTGTCTTCGTTGATAATAATGATTACCAGAGCAGTGGGAAAATAAGCCAGGTAAGCGGTATTTACCCACTCCCTGTGAAATTCGAATCCTTCGGCTGGCATGTCCAGGAAATAGACGGACACAATATGCAGGAGATACTTGATTCTGTTGCTGTTGCGAAAAAAACAAAGGGAGTGCCCTCCGTTATTGTAGCACATACTGTGAAAGGGAAAGGAATCTCTGTGATGGAGAACAATAATGCCTGGCACAAGGCATCACCGGACAGGGAACAATATTTAGAAATGATGGCAGGACTGGGGGTTGAACCATGGAAATAAGAATTGAGAATACACGGGTTGCGGTGCGGGACGCACTTATCGAATTAGCGGGACAGGATAAAAAGCATGTCCTGGTATGTTCGGACTCCTCCCTGGTTTTAAAAGCCGGGGAATATATAGAAAAATTTCCCGACAGGTATATTGACGTGGGAATCGCCGAACAGGGCGCTGTGAATGTGGCGGCGGGACTGGCAAGTACGGGTATGGTGCCTTTCCTGGTCACATACTCCGGTTTCATTACCATGCGGGCCTGTGAACAGGTCCGGTCATTTGTCTGCTATCCCAATCTGAACGTGAAGTTCGTGGGTGCGAACGGGGGGATGGCTTCCGGGGAGCGGGAAGGGCCAAGCCACCAGTTTTTTGAGGATATCGGGATACTGAGAACCTTACCCAGGATGACCATCTGTGTACCTTCGAATGCACAGCAGGTAAAGGATGCCGTCAAGGCTGTTGCCGGGGTGCACGGTCCTGCCTTCATCCGCGTCGGGAGCGGGCGGGATGCAGTCTGTGATATTCCTAACCAGCAGCCGTTCGAACTGGGTAGGGCCAAGATTCTTGAGGAATATGGAACAGATGTAGCCCTGTTTACCATGGGATTTGTCCTTCCGAGGGTCATGGAAGCCTGCGGGAAGTTAAAGGAGGAAGGCATAAATGCCACGGTTGTTGAAGTGAGCACCATAAAACCCCTTGACAGGGACCTGATAGCGGCTGTATGTAACAGGACAGGAGCAGCGGTCACCATAGAAGACCACCAGGTTAACGGTGCACTCGGAAGCTCCGTTGCCGAGGTAATAGCGGAAGAAGCCCCTGCCAGACTTGTCCGACTCGGGCTGCAGGATGTATTCCCGGAATCCGGGATGCCGGACGAACTGCTCGACAAGTACGGTATGAGTATAACCGATATCATTACAGCGGCCAGAGAAGCAATCGCCAATAAATGAGACCCTTATACTTATGCCTGACACATATTTTCACAGGGTGCATAAATACAGTCCCACGCGGTTCTGGGTCAATAATCCAACACCCGCGGAGGCGATACTAAGCATCAGGGAAGGAGCAATAAACTGTACGACCAATCCCGCATATTCCTATAAGCAGTTCACGAATGAAGATACCGGGGCCGATGTTAGGGCTCTGATAAAAGAAGCACTGCGGGAAACGGATTCGACAGAAGCTGCAGTGGATTACATCCAGCAGAAACTGGTCAGGAAGTTGCTTGACATATTCCTGCCGGTCTATGAAAAGGATCCGGGCCGCCAGGGCTTTGTATCCATCCAGGGTGATCCCAACCGGGATGAAGATGCGAACCATATTGTGAACGAGATGATGGTGTATTCAAGGCTCGAAAGGAATTTCATCGCGAAGATCCCGGTAACCGAAGCAGGACTTATTGCCATGGAAGGCTGCCTGAGGGAAGGATTTCCGGTTATCGCTACAGAAATAATGGGTATCGCTCAGACAATTGCCGCATGTGATGTGTATACCAGGATTACTGCTGCAACCGGAAAGAAACCTGCATTCTTTGTCACCCATATAACGGGTATCTTCGACCAGCATCTCGGGCAGTGGATGGAGAGAACAGGGACTGATATTCCGGAAGACATTATGTGGTATGCCGGTCTTACACTCTGCAAGAAGCAATATGAGATCTTCAGGGAACGGGGACTGCCCGGCATAATGCTCGGCGGTGGTGCCAGGGGATTCAAGCATTTTACCGAACTGGTCGGGTACGAAATGGATATAACGATAAACTGGAAAAACTTCGCTGATAAACTCGTTGAAGATGACCAGCCCGTAATAAGCCGGTATGGCAGCCAAACACCGGAAGCCATCGTTGAAGAACTGCTGGAGAAGGTTCCGGATTTCAAAAGGGCGTATGTTGAGGACGGACTTTCGCCGAAGGAATTCCAGGACTTCGGTCCCGTGGCACTGTTCCGCAGCATGTTCCTGGATGGCTGGAACGGCCTCAAGAAAGCAATTGATGAAATAAAACAGGATAACCATAGATAAAAAAGTATACCTGGCAGAAGTTGACAAGCTCCATCCCATTGAAATGTTCGACGGACTTTTATTGCGTAGAACCATGTCCTATAACGGGGACATTATGCTATGCCATTTCACCCTGAAAAAGGGGCTGAAAATGCAAATGCACCAGCATGATGCCGTACAGATCGGTTACGTACTCAAGGGAAAGGTTAAGTTCAGCAAGGGAGATGACTCAAGTTTTGTTGCCGGGCCCGGAACTTCCTACATTTTTGATTCCAATGAGATACACGGCATAGATGATGTCCTGGAGGACAGTGAATTTATTGAATGCTTCTCACCGAGCAGGCCGGAATATATGTAGACAATTACTTTACCGGACCACTCCCCAAGTACATGATAGGACGAAACTTATACTGGACCAAGGATCTTATCCGGCAGTGATGTATTACTAAAATTTTGCCCGGGTTCAGGAGTACCAGATCGTATATGGTATAACTTATCCCCATTGGTTGTAAATCTTATATCACCAGGGCCATATTGAATGTCCAGGTAAGTCACAACATCATCCCTGGAAGATGGATTGACACTTACTTCCCGGTGATGTTTAATACAGCAATATAAAAGTTAGGGTCGACTTCAAATGTGGCGCCTGCTGATTCAACCTCCAGGGATTGCCATCGGGTGGTTGGATTTATCCACTGTTCTTCCCCTGAAATATACACCCTCAAAGGCAGGCTAAATCCCCTTATGCAATTGCTATAGCGGAAATGTATTGCATCGTCTTTTATGGAATATTCCAGGACAGGTAACCTGTAATCTCTCAGGTACTGGTCAAAGAAGCTGGTAAGATCAAGTTCAGAACGATCGATGATGTATTGTTCAATTTGCTCCGTGGTAACTGTCTGGTGATAAAATTCTTCATTCAGTCCGCGAAGTATAGAGCGCCATTTTTCATCTTCCTGGATGAGCTGGCGGAGGGTATGCAGCATATTCCCGCCTTTCGGATACATGTCTCCCGAACCCTGGAAGTCTACATTATACATGCCGATGATAGGCCGGTCATTTCGTATATTCATTCGGGTTCCGGGTACTTATTCGGTCCCTGCGTCTTTTCCACAATGATATTCAACATACAGATTCCCGGAATAATTGATAAAGCTCTCATGGATCCACATGTCTGCCACATCCTTATAGGTTATGCTGTTGGCAAACCATTCATGTCCCGATTCATGAACAATAATGAAGTAGAATTTCATTCCCCAGCCCGAGCTGCTTTCATCCCTTCCTCTGTAACCATTCTCATATCTGTTTCCGCAGGTAATGGAACTTTAATGTTCCATACCAGTATATG
The DNA here is from genome assembly GCA_965603745.1 of uncultured Bacteroides sp. GTDB lineage: Bacteria > Bacteroidota > Bacteroidia > Bacteroidales > SM23-62 > SM23-62. The sequence goes on from CBFDEE010000144.1 coordinate 5,788, forward strand.
GGACTTCAACAAGTTTATAGCTGTATTCATAAAACAGATATGGCCCGAACCAGTACTCAAAAGCCTCCAGCATCATCGGAACCTGCTTAAATTGCTTCTTTGCCTTCTCCAGGTTGTCGCGCAAAACATAGTAATCACAGTCCAGGGGTCCCTTTTCACCCTGATATACCTCAGAAAAATGGACATAATCCCCTATGTTTATATTCACTCCATAATTATTGGTCGGGTTGGATACAAACCAGTGTTACGTTTTGGTACTATTGTCATGCTCTTCTACTTTGCGCAGTCTCCCGTTTGAAACATCGATCAGGTCGGCGGTTACATTCACACTGATCAGCATACTGTAGACCCTTCATACCCTCCCGGACCATAGTTAAGAGATTACTTTGTATATTAGCGTTTTACCCTTATTATGAACGACCTTGAAAAAAAACTTATTCAAAGGGTCAAACGAGGTGACAGGGAAGCATTTGACAGGCTTTTTGAAGACTATTACCAAAACCTATGCAATTTTGCTTTTCTTATGGTCAGGGACGAGACTGCCGCGGAGGAAATTGTCACTGAGGTTTTTTACCGGTTATGGTGCAAACGTAATGAGATCCATATCCGGGCATCCCTAAAGAAATACCTTTCAAAATCAGTGTATAATGTTTCCCTCAATTATTTAAAACATATAGGTATTTTAAAACAATACAAGGACCTCTACATTGTTCTGCACAAGGAAAAAGAAATCATTGCCGGCGATTACAATACCTCTCCGCTGGCCCTGCTGGAATACGATGAACTTGAATCATTGGTCAATGAGGTTATTGACGACCTTCCCGACCAGTGCAGGAAGGTTTTTACCATGAACCGTTTCAGTGGCATGAAATACCTTGAGATCGCTGAAGCCCTTAACATTTCACTGTCCACGGTTAAATATCATATGTCTACGGCCCTGGATAAATTGAGAGAACAACTGAACGGGTATCTGGATCGATAAAATAATGATAACCCAATCCGTAAAATCTTCAGAGAATTCCTTAGAATCTACTTATTAACAAGGATCAGAAGAACATCCCCAAATTAGCAATACTTGATCCATGTGAAGAGGCTGTCCCTTTAGAGACAGCCCCTTTGTATGCCTGGAACAGCCGGTTTCTTTTTGCGGAATCTGCCGGCCATCCGTCGCACACTAACACGATCCAAAATTA
>CBFDEE010000145.1:0-6866 GCA_965603745.1 uncultured Bacteroides sp.
GTTCCTGAACGCTTTGCCCTTCGGGGATATGCTCTTATCAAATTTGCCATAAGGGGCTGTAAGGAAAAACAGCCTGGGCCGGATCTTATAAGGAGCATGGATCGCTTCAATCTCTGCAAATGTATCGAAGGGATCCGGGCTTATTCCGCTCAGGACCTCTTTGCGCAGATCCCGGTCGGCGTTTGCCTGCCATCCTGCCCTGATCCGGGCTCCGAACGTCCTTGCTTTTCCCCGGTGGAGATAGGCATAGGGCAGGTCGATGTCACAGGTGGGTAAAAACCGGAATTCACCGCTGTGCAGCCTGAGATCCCGGAACTTTTCCTGCAGCTTTTCCCTCAAATCCTCCAGCCAGAGATCCACCACCGGCAGTTCAAGAAATCCATTCCTGCCTGCAATGCTCACGGATGATTCAAACCGCCCGTGCTCATCCGGTTCGAAAGGAAGATATTCTTCATAGCGGGATATCATGTAAAACACTGCCGCAAACAGATCAAAACCAAGCCCGGATATGTTTGTCCCGGTTCCGCCATTCCTGGGATCCTTACTGTGGAAAAGTACCGGCATGGAACCTGATATATCCAGTCCGGGATCAAGTTCCCTGATGCTGTCTTCTTCGAGCAGGCCGGATACCGGGATGCGGAAGGATCCGTCCAGCGGGGCAGACGAGTAATTGATCCTTGCACCCTTATGGTTTATGAACTCCTCCCTGTTTTCTGTAAGCCTGTATTCCGTTCCGAAGACATCCCCGAAAATAAAGGCCAGTATATACTGAAGGCGGAGTGTATTATGTTCGGTATAAATCAGCATAGAGTGCTTCAATAACGTGCATTAAACATCAAGTATTACAACGGTCACACCGGAGCCCCCGAGATCCACATGTTCATCCCCGTATGATTCAACCAGATCAAGCGAATCCAGATACTGCCGGATGAGCTGGCGCAGGATACCGTCACCTTTTCCGTGCAGGATCCTTAATTCGCGGTGCCGGACCATAATGGCTTCATCGATCATAATGGTAACATTCCTCAGTGCTTCCTCGGCACGCTGTCCCCTGACATCGATCTCCGGCCTGAAATGCAGACTCCGTCTGGCAATGTCCCATTCCGCATAATCACCTGCCGGGGTATCGTCTCCGACAACGGACAGATAGCTTTCTTCGGGTACTTTCTCAAGCCTGTCTATCCCGACACGGGTCGTCAGGTGGCCGAAACGGACAGAGGCCTTGTTCCCTTTCCTTTCAAGCACCTCACCAATCACCTCCTGTCCTTTCATGATCACATAATCCCCTTTATGTATGGTACTTTCAACCGTTTTTTCACTTGTTTTCCTGGTTGGCTCCAGTTGTCCGAAACGCTGCCGTTTCTGTTTTATCGCCTGTTCCTTCTCCCTGACTGCTTCAATCTTACTTTTCAGCGGATCCCCGGCATCGGTAATCCCTCTTCCGGCAGAGGGATCCTTCACCCTGTCCGTATTTATCCCGTCTGTTTTCACACCGCTTGTTTTCATCGCGCCCGGGTCGTCCCCGGTTTCTTCCCTGAACTTCTGAAGTTTCTCCCGTGCCAGCCTTGTCTTTTCCTTTTCTGCCTGGCTTTCACGGATCTCCCGGATGGTGTTTTCAATTTTACGGTTTGCCTGGCGTAGCAATTCCCCGGCTTCTTCTTTGGCCTTTTTCAGGATTTCCTTCCTTGTCTTCTCAGTGCTCTCCAGTTCGGCAGCATATTTCCCCAGGGTTTGCTGCAACTGTTTTTCGGCAAGCCTTATCTTATCCCTTTTGCCTTCCCAGTATTTCTTGTCCCTTATGATCTGGCGGAGATGTTTGTCGAATTCCACATGACCCTCCCCTGCCCTTTCCGAAGCATCCTTTATCACATCCTCCGGGAGGCCGATGGTCCGTGCAATCTCAAAGGCAAAGGAAGATCCCGGCTGGCCAATTTCAAGCCGGTAGAGCGGCTGCATCTTTCCGGTATCGAACAGCATGGCCCCGTTCTCAATCCCTTCCGCTTCAGCCGCGAAATGCTTCAGGTTACTGTAATGCGTTGTCATCACGCCCCAGGCAGAGAGGGAATTGAGCTTTTCCAGTATGGCCTCGGCGATGGCCCCGCCCAGGGCAGGTTCCGTGCCTGTGCCGAATTCATCGATAAGCAGCAGGCTGGATCCGTTTGCATCCCGGGTAAAGTGTTTCATATTAAGCAGGTGGGAACTGTAAGTGCTCAGATCATTATCGATAGATTGTTCATCCCCTATGTCAATGAATATACGCTCGAATATGCCCACTTTTGAATCTGCGTCCATGGGGACCAGAAAACCGCACTGAACCATATATTGCAGCAATCCGACCGTCTGCAGGCAGACCGATTTTCCGCCTGCATTGGGACCGCTGATGATCAGTATTCTTTTTTGCCTGCTGAGCTGAATGTCGAGTGGGACAACCTTCCGTTTCTCCTTCTGCAGGGTTTTAAACAGGATGGGATGGACCGCCTGCTTCCATTCCACCAGGGGCCCGTCTGTAATCTCCGGCATAACTCCCTTTATTTCTGAGGCGTATCTGGCCTTGGCCTGCAACATATCCATGGATGCCAGGTACTCCGTCATGGCCACAAGATCTTCGGCATAGGGTTCCAGGTCAGAACTTAAGCCTGTGAGTATCCTTATGATCTCCCGCTGCTCTGCATATCCCAGTTCCCTGATATCGTTGTTAAGACTTACCACCTCTCCGGGCTCTATAAAAACGGTTTTGCCGCTCGCGGATTCATCGTGGATGATCCCGTTTATCTGTCTCTTGTTCGAGGCTGATACCGGGATGACCGGCCGCCCGTTCCGTATTGACAGTTCCGTACCAGCATCTGCCATGCCCTCTGACTGAGCCGATTTCAGGATGCTATGCAGCCTTCGTGCGACCTGCTTTTCCTTTGCGGCCATATCGCTCCGGATCCGGGCCAGTTCACGGGAGGCCTGGTCCCGGATCGTATCGTTGCGGGACAGAATTTTATCGATCCTTTCCTGGACGAAGGGATATACCCTGACATCCTCAGCCATCGCTGAGAGTAAGGGTACTTTATCCTTCTGTCCCGGTTTTTTAAAGAAGCCCAGTATCCCTTTTACGGCAAGCAGGTTTTTCCTGAGATCTGCCACCTCCTGCACCTCCAGGTAAGCTCCCTTCAGGCCCAGCTTTCCAAGGCTCTCTCTGATATTCGGGTAAGGATCAATAGAAAACCCTTCTTCGGTGATCATCAGCAGGCATTCCCGGACCTTCTGCAGGCGCTCACGGATCTGTTGATGATTTGAAAGGAACCGCTCTTCCTTCAGAATGCCTGCGGCGGCATCGGAATGGCAGTAGGAACTGACGGTTTCACGAATCCGGCCGAACCCGATTTTTTCCTCGAAATTTTCAGGGAATACCATATAAACAAATATAATCATTCAGGTGAAGGCGGAAAAACAGGGTTTTGAGGGCATGATTATTGTCGTGACAGACATTTTGGTTACTTTTGGCAGTTGTTATGCCGGTCAGACATCACGTAGTCAGAATGTTACTGGTTTCATTCCTGCTGATTGCCGGATGGTATTCCAGAGGCTGAGTGAGCTCTAGAATGAAAAAACCTTATTTATGGACAGATCAATCCGGAATACGCTGGTAATAATAAGCATCTTCGCGATTGCCATGGGGATGCTGGAAAGCGCCGTTGTAATCTATCTGAGGGACATACTTTATCCCGGCGGTTTTGAATTCCCGCTCAATCCACTGAGGCCGGATCTTGTATGGACCGAGGTCCTGAGGGAAGTGGCCACGCTTGTGATGCTTCTAGGTACGGGCATCCTGGCAGGCCGGTACCGGGCGGAACGGTTCGCATGGTTCCTTTATGCTTTTGCAGTCTGGGACATATTCTACTATGTTTTCCTGTGGGTGCTCATCGGCTGGCCCGGATCCCTGATGACCTGGGATGTATTGTTCCTTATTCCCGTGACCTGGACCGGCCCGGTGCTCGGTCCCCTGATAGTATCACTGACCATGGTCCTGTTTGCTCTTCTGATTGTCTGGCGTGGTTACGGATCCGGTGAGACGAAGGCATCCACCATTATCCCCGGACTGAGCTGGCTCCTGCTTATAATCGGTTCATTGATACTGATCACAGCATTCACGTGGGATTATTCAGGATACGTTCTCGAGCATATGAGGTTCAGGGATATCTGGACCCTGCCCGAAAGCCAGGTTCATGAACTTATCCACCACTACGTGCCCCGCAAATTTAACTGGCTGCTGTTCAGCCTCGGGGAGATTGTGATCGGGTACGGGATATATGTGTTCTGGCGGAAATCCCGCCCGGCAGTAAGCCTTACTTCTTAATGCCTGCAAGTTTCAGCATGAATGCATACTCCAGTGCGGTTTCATGGTAGCGGCGATAACGGCCTGACTTCCCGCCATGGCCTGCATCCATGTTGGTATGCATCACCAGGAGCTTATCGTCTGTTTTCATATCCCTGAGCTTGGCAACCCATTTGGCAGGCTCCCAGTACTGTACCTGTGAGTCATGGAGTCCCGTCGTAACCAGCAGGTTGGGATAGTCCCTGGCTTCGACATTATCATAGGGAGAGTAACTCAGCATGTACTCGTAATAATCCTTCTCTTTGGGATTACCCCATTCATCATATTCACCAGTAGTCAGCGGGATATCTTCATCAAGCATGGTGGTGACCACGTCCACGAAGGGAACAGCAGCGACAACACCTTTATACAATTCGGGCTGGAGGTTAATGATGGCGCCCATCAGAAGTCCGCCGGCACTTCCCCCCATGGCAAAGAGATTCTCAGCTGAGGTATAGTTTTCAGCAATCAGGGATTCCGCACAGTCGTTGAAGTCCGTAAAGGTGTTCATTTTCTTGAAAAGTTTCCCGTCCTCGTACCATTGCCTGCCATTTATCTGGCTTCCACGGATATGGGCAATGGCAAATATGAATCCCCGGTCAAGAAGACTGATCTGCGGGGATCTGAAATATGGATCCATGGTAGCTCCATATGAACCGTATCCATACAGCAGGCAGGGATTTGAACCGTCTTTCTCCAATCCCTTACGGTACACAATGGACATGGGGATCATGGTCCCGTCATCAGCCCTGGCATAGAGGCGTTTTGATTCGTAATTGGCGGATTCGAAACCTCCCAGCACTTCTTCCTGTTTCATCAGTTCCTTCTCCCTGGTTTCCATATTGTAATCATAGGTCGAGTACGGGGTGGTTAGGGAAGAATATGAATATCTGAGGATCTTTGTATCAAATTCCGGATTTGTGGAAATCCCGGAAACATAGACCTCCTCACCGTAGTCAAGATAATGCTCCTCGCCGCTTTCCCAGTTCAGTATCCTCAGGTTCATTAATCCCTCCTTGCGTTCTGCCACTACCAGGTAGTTGCTGAACAACTCGATATCCGACAGGTACACATCTTCCTGGTGAGGAATGACCTCCACCCAGTTTTCTTTGGAGGTGGCTGTAACCGGTGTCTTCATCAGCCTGAAGTTCTGCGCGTCAAGATTGGTACGGATATAGAAATGATCCATATAATGCCCGATGGAGTATTCCAGTCCCCTTTCCCGCTCCTGCAGGATACTGAATTCCCCGTCCGGTGTATCCGCGTCCAGAACCCGGTATTCATCCGAAAGGGTACTTCCGGATACAATGATCAGGTACCTGTCCGATTTGCTCTTGTAAACAAAGGTATTATAGGTCTCATCTTCTTCGAAGTATATCATCTGGTCCTGGCTGGCAGGAGTCCCGAGTAAATGCTTGTAGATCTTGTGGCTCCGCAGTGTCATATCGTCTTTCTGCGCATAGAATATGGTTTTATTGTCGTTGGCCCATGCTGCATATCCCACGGTGGTCGGAATGGTCTCCTCGTATAATTCCCCTGTCTCGAGGTTCTTTATGTAGAGTGTATACTTTCTGCGGCTGACCGTATCTATACCGTAAACCATCAGTTTGTTGTCGGGACTGATCGATTTTCCCCCGACGGCGAAATAATCGTATCCTTCAGCCATCTGGTTTACTTCAAGAAGGATCTCCTCATCAGCCTCAAGGCTTTCCTTCTTTCGGCAGTGGATCGGGTATTCCTTGCCTTCTTCGTAGCGGACGTAGTAATAATAACCATTGTCAAAGTACGGAACGCTGGAATCGTCTTTCTTGATCCTTCCGACGATCTCGTCAAAGAGCTTTTTCTGAAGTTTTTCCGTGCTCTTCAACTGGGCATCACAATATTCATTTTCAGCATTCAGGTATTCTATCACTTTCGGGTTCTCACGTTCCCTGAGCCAGTAATACGGATCAATACGGGTATGCCCGTGAATGGTTAGTTCCTTCTCGATCTTTTCTGCAATGGGTGCATCCATGGAAGATTGTTTTTGAGATTGCTGGCAGGATGTTCCAAAAAACAATGTAAGTGCAATGCATAATCCCGTCCGGGTAACAAAAATAGTGGTTTTCATATTGTAGGGTTCTGTTAATATTTTTTTTCTTCAGGCATCACGATCCAGAGGATAATATAGGCCAGTATTCCTGGAAACCCGGCACTGAATATGGACAGGACCAGATAAAGCAGGCGCACAAGAGCGATGTCCCAGCCAAGCCATTCGGCCAGTCCCCCGCAAACCCCAGCAATGACACGGTTACCGGATCGGGTCAGACGGCTTTTGTTCATTGCATTTTAAGATTCACTTTTTTCGATTTGTAGTTCTTATACTGCAATAGTACACCAAGGCAACCCAGGTAGTCCTTGATTTCCTCTTCCGTAGCAAGGCGAGCAAGTACATCGATCTTGATGGTCAGTGATTTTGTGACATCGAATCCCACTCCCAGCGATTCGATGTACTTGTCATTTT
>CBFDEE010000146.1:0-6844 GCA_965603745.1 uncultured Bacteroides sp.
AGGTACCCGATGGGCCTGATCGTGGATTTACCGCTTTTCAGGTAGGCGGGGATGATCTTTTTCAGTTTCTGTTCGTCCACATTGTTGAAGCTGACCCGGGGCGCTCCGGGAACCTGGATGTCCAGAAATGGTTCGAGGTAACAGGGACCGATGCATCCCACCTTAAGGATTTTTGCCCTGATCTTTTCTTTGTCCAGGATCTCTCGTGTCATTTGCCAGACCTCTCCAGCCCCGGATGCGATTCCACAGCTGCCCATCCCGATATATATCACGGGCTGGCCGGGGTGCTGGAGGCTTTCCCATTCCCGGACCGCCTTCTCCCTGTATGTGAGAAAGTCATTCATACTGGTCGAGCAGTTGCTTCATTTTAACGACGGACATATTGCTGAAGATGGCATCGTTCACCATGATAACCGGAGCAAGGGCACAGCAGCCCAGGCAGGCTATCCTCTCGAGATCGAAGCGGCGGTCCGGCGTGGTCTCGTTGGGAGATATCCCGATCTCCGATTTCAGGGCGCTCAGGAGGAAATCTCCCCCCTGGACATGGCAGGCTGTCCCAAGGCAGATCTTAACAGAATTCCGCCCTGGAGGATTGAATTTGAACTGTGAATAGAATGAGGCTACGCCATAGATCTGGCTCTTTGAAAGCCTGAGGAAACCGGAAACCCTCTCCACGGCATCCGGGGTAATGTAACCTTCCTTTTTCTGGACCTCCTGAAGGATTGCGATGAGATTGCTCTTATCCCCAGGTGCATACCTGCTGATGATTGAAACAACGGAACCGGCCATGTCTGAAATCTGAATTTGAGAGAATGAAAAAGTACCAATCCTGAAAATGGAATGAGAATTTTTCCTGCGAACACAAACTCCTGAGATCTGAGATGAAAGTCCTCTGCGATTGAAAATCCTCTGCGATTGAGAATCCTGAAATGCCGTGACAGTCTGCCCTGAGAAGAAACGGGCTGCAATTACTCATCTAAAATATGAAAAAAGGGGACAGGATTCCAGTCGGGATGGATAAATATTTATAAATTTGGTTGCCGTTTTGAAATAGTTAATTAGTTAAATCTCTATATATGACGATTGGAGTTCTGAGAGAAGGTGGTGAGGAGAACAGGGTAGCCCTGCTGCCTGAAAATGTTTCCACGCTTACGAAGAAGAACATCACGGTTTTAATTGAATCGGATGCCGGAACATCATCCTGTGCAAGCAATGAAGAGTATGTGGATGCAGGCGCACAGATCCAGACAAGGGAAAATGTGATTGGCAAGTCGGACGTTATCCTGAGGATTAATCCCCCTGCAGAGTGCAGGCTGGGTAAGGGGAAAATCCTGGTTTCCATATTGAATCCCCTGGTAAATACCGGGCTTGTCAGGGAGCTCGCAGGATCGGGCGTTACGGCTTTCAGCCTGGATATGGTTCCCCGCTCAACAAGGGCCCAGGCAGTTGACATACTCTCTTCTATGGCTACCATAGCCGGATACAAGGCAGTCCTGGTGGCGGCCAGCAAGCTTCCCAACTTTTTCCCGATGTTCATGTCGGCCTCGGGTACGATAAAACCTTCGAAAGTGCTGATTCTCGGGGCAGGGGTGGCAGGTCTGCAGGCCCTTGCAACTGCCAAGAAATTAGGAGCCGTGGTAGAGGTCTTTGACGTCAGACCGGCAGTGAAGGAAGAGGTGATGAGCTTCGGGGGCAGGTTTATCGAGGTGGAAGGTGCAAAGGACGATGCGGCTGCCGGCGGGTATGCCGTTGAGCAGACCGAGGAATACAAACAGAAACAGCAGCAGCTGATTCATGACCATGCAGTTAAAGCCAACGTTGTGATCACAACCGCCCAGATACCCGGGAAAAAAGCACCCCTGCTGATTCCTAGGGAAACCGTGGATGCCATGGCCCCCGGATCGGTGATTATTGATATGGCAGCCGGAACGGGAGGGAACTGTGAGCTGACGGTGAAGGATGAGACGGTCATCCATAAGCAGGTCCGGATCATCGGGAACTCGAACTTCCCCTCGAAAATGCCTGCCGACGCCAGCAAGATGCTCGGAGTGAACTTCACGAATTTCCTGAATCTCTTTATAGATGAGGAGGGGAAGATCAACCTGGACTTCGGGGACGATATACTCAAGAGCTCATGCATCACGCATGAGGGACAGATCCTGAACGACAGGGTGGCCGAAGTTATAAATTTCGAAAACCAGTAATAAAGCCTGAAAATCAGACAGCATGGAAAACGTTTTAATATTCTTTTATAATAATAAGGAGGCGATTTTTATCATCGTCCTGACCATTTTCCTGGGATTCGAGGTCATTTCCAATGTACCCTCCGTGCTTCATACGCCGCTCATGTCTGGAGCCAACGCCATCAGCGGGGTGATCATTATCGGGGGGATCATCCTGGTCGGCCATGCCGATACCGGTTCTCTGAACCTGAACCTGGTTCTCGGCATTTTTGCCATCCTGTTCGGGACCCTGAACGTGACCGGGGGTTTTGTGGTGACCGACCGGATGCTTGAAATGTTTAAGAAGAAGAAAAAATAGAGGGAAAATGGATACAGTTCTTGGAAATCTTGGGGTCAGCGCAGGCGATGTCATACTTGAATTCAGTTATCTCCTGGCTGCAATCTTCTTTGTAATTGGCCTGAAACGCCTCAGCCATCCGGATACGGCCCGCAGCGGGAATCTCTGGGCGGCCGGAGGAATGTTACTGGCTATAATCACTACACTTGTCTTCCATAAAGATGGATCCGGGCAGGGGATACAGGTACTGAACATCCTGATCATCCTGCTGGTGATCGGTATTGGCTCCGTTCTGGGTGCAGTTGTCGCAAGGCGTATAAAGATGACCGCCATGCCCCAGCTGGTATCCCTGTTCAATGCGACAGGGGGCGCGGCATCTGCCCTGGTGGCCCTGATAGAATACTCGAATCCGGATAATGAGTCGACGCTTGTAACCCTCCTGGGACTGGTGATCGGAAGCATTGCCTTCAGCGGGAGCATGATCGCATACGGCAAGCTGGACGGAAAAGTGGGTGATATATTTGCCGGCTTCATGAAGTACGTCAACCTGTTCCTGCTCTTTGTCGTTATTGTGCTGGTCGTTTATATTATGGCCTGGAATGTACCTTTCGAGACCGGCCGGGTAATTGTGTATGTGCTGCTTGCCATTGCCCTGGTATATGGGGTGTCCTTTGTCATGCCGATCGGTGGTGCCGATATGCCGGTCGTGATCTCACTGCTTAACTCCTTCACGGGAATAGCTGCCGCCATGGCAGGATTCATATACCAGAACCAGGCGATGATCCTTGGTGGAATATTTGTCGGTTCGGCCGGGACCATCCTGACCGTCCTGATGTGCAAAGCCATGAACCGCTCTCTCCTGAATGTCATCATAGGGTCCTTTGGCGGCGGAGGCGCAGGTGTGGATCGGGAGCAGGGAGTAGTAAAGGAAATTTCACCCAGTGATGCTGCCGTCCTTTTAAGTTATTCGCAGAAGGTCGTAATAGTTCCCGGTTACGGCCTGGCCGTTGCCCAGGCCCAGCATGTTTGTAATGACATGGCCAGAATGCTGGAGGAAAAAGGCGTTGAGGTTAAGTTTGCCATACACCCGGTAGCCGGAAGGATGCCCGGACACATGAACGTACTCCTGGCCGAGGCTGAAGTCCCCTATGAGAAACTCGTTGAGATGGACGACATCAATCCGGACATGCCCAACACGGATGTCGTCGTGATCATCGGGGCAAACGATGTTGTCAATCCCGCTGCACTCGACGATGCTTCAAGTCCCATATACGGGATGCCGATTATCAGGGCTCACGAGGCAAAGAACGTTATCGTTATGAAAAGGGGAATGGGCAAGGGGTATGCTGCGATTGAAAACTATCTTTTCTTTGCCGACAACACCCGTATGTTCTTCGGAAGCGCCAAGGATTCACTCCAGAAACTGGTCGGGGAGATCAAGAATCTTTAGGAACTTTCATGTCGTTTTTGACCAATGATCACAGGAATTAAGGGAAAAGCCTGCATTTTATGATTAAATGATACTGTCTTACAGTCTGAAATGTGGACCGGCCGAACGATTGTTAAAAAAAAAACGGGCAGAAATCACCCAGGTATTGAATAATACCTTATTTTAATTCCTGTAAAACTTTGATAATTAAATTGTTGCATGGCTACCAGCGAATTGGTAGTTCAACTGTGCGAGATAAGCATAACAGGGGGTGCTGAAAAAACCTTGTTATTGTGTGTGAGATAGATATGTGCAACTATTGGGGGATGCTTGCAGTCTAATCACTGGGTTTCATAAGTTTGTACCTGAAAGAATAAACCGTGCTCCGATTATCTAAAATATTATTTGCTCTATTATTCAGTCTACTGATTCTTTTATTCGGAAGCCTGGCTGAGTCACAGGCCCAGACCACAATCTGGCTGGAGGAATTCGATACCCTGGCAGTAGGGACCATAGTTGACACCGGCGGAACTGCCTGGTCAATAAATACAGACAGCTGCGATTTTTCAGGTGGCGGGACTTTTCAGACCAATGGTGCTAGTTTTGAGGGTATGGACACGGAAGGTGAAGCAAAATGGTATTCGGAGTGGGTTGATATTTCGGGCCAGATGGATGTAAAGATCAGTGTTGACCTTTTTTCACTTTTTCCCTTCTTCCTGGATGACGATGATTATACAAGGATTTATTATTCTCTTGACGGAGGGCCCGAGACGTTGTTTTACAATGGCGAGCAGACAGGATTCTTTTTACCGACCTCTGCATATGCCGGCAGTTTCGAAGGTGATTCGGTTCAGGTGATTATCAGGATGAATACAAGTAATTATATTCTTCCTGCCTTTAACTTCTTTGATAATGTGCATGTATTCAGGGGACCCGATACCAGGTATGCCATTGTAGACGGCGGCAACTGGAATGAAGGGGCGACCTGGTCCTATAACTCTGGCGATACCTCCTGCAACTGTATCCCGAATGTTTTCAGCGAGGTTCATATAAACGAAAATGATACAGTGCCGAATGTCCTCCTGAATGCTGATGCAAATACCAGTACTCTGACCATATATGACCAGGGGGTTCTGGACTGGACCGGCGATTACGATTTACAGGTTAACCTCAACGGAGGGATATATATACAGCCGGGAGGTACACTGGACGGATCAGGCGTTGAATCGCAGATCCAGTTTGTATCAGGATCATCAGATAACGTAATTGTCAACGATGGATCCTTTACGGTCGATAATGTTCAAATCGAAAACGATAAGGGAAGTGTAACGGTATCCGGTACCGGGACTTATACCCTCGAGGGTGATCTGAACTTGAACTCTGATAGTGCACATATCATAAACAACAGTACGCTTGATATCATCGGAGAAATCAACCATGATGGTTTGATCCCGGGTCAGGATAACATAGTGACCAATAATGCGGGAGGTGTTCTGAATATCGGGAGTATTATTGATGCCCGTGACCTGAGGTTTGCTATGATCAATCATGGAACAATTGACCATGACGGATCATTTTCAAGAATCACAGCATCAGAGGTCCAGGTATACAACAGGCCTGGAGCTGAATGGTTCTATGGAGGAGCAACCGGTGAAGCTGACAACCTCCAGCTGTATTGTGATACAAGCAATGTAAATGATTTTGTTTATGACGGAGCCGGAGCCCAGGACATATTGGTCCCCCAGGAAGGATACTGGAACCTGACCCTGTCAAATTCGGTTAAGACCAGTCTTGGAGACCTGAATATTAACGGGAACCTTTCTATTGGCGGGGCAGCCGAACTGGATATCAGTGCCAACGCTGATAATATAAACCTGGCCGGCAACTGGACCAATTCCGGAACGTTTACCGGGGACAATCAGACCGTCACTTTTGACGGAAGCACTGCACAGAATATCTCCAATACATCTGGAGAGACTTTCTATAACATGAAGATAAACAATACCGATACCGGACTAACATTAAGCAACGGGAATGTAAATATCGAGAATACCCTTGCGATGGCCCTGGGAAATATCGATGCCGACACACTGGTTCTTACCCTGGGCTATGGCACCGGCGCCGGAGAGGAAGGGACACTTTTACATGACAGCGGTACGGTAATCGGCAAGTTTGAAAGGTATATTAATACTACTGATACCAATATACTTTTTCCGGTTGGAACAGACAGTTCTGAAAACTTCGCGACTTTCAATTTTACAGACCTTGGCAACGGATCCCTGATCCTTGAGTTTAATCCTACGGATCCAGGCAGCAGCGGACTCCCGCTCAGCGAAGGAGGTCTTGTCATCGCCGACCGCTTCAACGATGGCTTCTGGGATGCCACAGCAGCCAACTTATTAAGCAGCACGAATTATGATATCGAACTGGATGCCGATGGATTTACGAATTATACTCTTGGTGCAGACTCAAGGATACTGGTCCGGACTGACTGGGGGGACTGGGAGCTTCGTGGTGCACATGCAGCTGCCGTGCCACCGACAGTTTACCGGGACAGTGTAACGGGCGGGATTTCAGACCAGGGAACCCAGTTTGGAGTAGGTTACAACTGCAACCCGATAATAATTGATAAACTGATCACCGATGTTACATGTAACGGAGGCAGTAATGGGGAGATTGATATTTCTGTATCAGGTGGGACTCCCGGCTTCACCTATCTCTGGAGCCATGGACCCACTACCCCAGATGTGAACGGCCTTGTTGCCGATACTTTCACGGTTACCGTAACGGATACCGTTGCATGCAGCCAGGACAGTACTTTCATCGTTATTGAACCGGCCATCCTGGATGCGACAATTGGTTCGACAGGAATAACCAGTGTGGGAGGCAATGACG
>CBFDEE010000147.1:0-6843 GCA_965603745.1 uncultured Bacteroides sp.
TGTTGTCCCCGATCCTGACATTGTCACCGATATGGACATGGGAGTGGAGCTGAACATTATTGCCTATTGAGGCGTGTTCTCCTATCGAAACGAAGTCCCCGATGTAAAGATCCTTTCCGGTTGTGGCTGTCGAAGCTATGCTTGCATTAAGACTAATGCCTGTTTTTCTGGGTTTGGACTGCTCGTAAAGATCCAGCAGGTTGGCAAAGGCCTCATAGGCATCTTTAACCCTGATCAGTGTGGTGCTGACCTTCTTCTCAAGCTTCAGATCCTTATTGATCAGCACAATTGAGGCTTCTGTATCATATATATATTTCTGATATTTCGGATTGGCCAGGAAGGCAAGTGTTCCGGGTTTGCCTTCCTCAATCTTTGAGACATTGTTTACACTGACGTTTTCGTCACCTTCAATGGTTCCACTGAGAAAAGCAGCGATTTGTTGTGCGGTAAATTCCATATGTATTTCAATTATTCGCTGAAAGCAGTTACTAAGGATTTCTTCCTGGTGTATCCTTAGGATAACAAAGAAAATGTTTTTTTATTGTCCGGGACAGAACAGAGACATCAAGCATATCTGACGCCTCGGTGATTTCCTTCAGGATACCTCCATGATACAGGATCTGGATCTGTTCATCCTCTGAACTGTAGGCGTTATTGCTTATAGATCCGTCATAAACCAGGAATTCAATATCCTCATCATCCATATTTGACAAGGTTTTCACTTTATTCTTGATATCGCGGATGTACTCCGGTTTGAATTTTTCGTTCTGTATTTCTATCCTGTAGAGAGACCTGTTTACCAGGCTATGGCTCAGGAAGGAAAGTACCCTGTCCGGATGGCCGGACCAGACCTTGGCGGAAGATATGATATCGCTATCATCCAGGATGGCAAACCAGTCCAGGTTCTCCTTTATTGCCGGTGTGATCTCGGGCAGGGCGCCTGCTTCCGCCTGTTCTCCGAAAAAGTCCCTGCGGGATACAGGCTGATACAGGAAGCGGCCCAGTGCCGGCGTTGCGAACAGCTCGTTTCCGCTCAAAGCCAGTATTTTTGCACGTTTGAGGATGTTCAGCAGCAGTATCTCGGAGGAGAGTACAGTTTTATGTAGATAGACCTGCCAGTACATCAACCTGCGGGCGATAAGGAACTTCTCGATCGAATATATCCCTTTATGGTCGACGACAAGCCTGTCATCAACCACATTAAGCATACGCACGATCCTGTCGGAACCAATGACACCCTCGGTAACGCCGGTGAAGAAGCTGTCGCGTTTCAGGTAGTCAAGCCGGTCCATATCCAGTTGACCCGCAATGAGCTGATGCAGGAATTTCTTATGGTATTTCCCGGTGAAGATATTAATGGCCAGATCCAGATTTCCGCCGAATTCCGTATTCAGGGCATGCATGAATAAAAGGGAAAGGTCTTCATGGTGCAAACCGTCGATGATACTCTCCTCGAGGGCATGGGAAAACGGGCCGTGCCCGATGTCATGCAGCAGGATTGCAGAAAGGGCGGCTTCCTCTTCATCCGGTGTTATTTCTATCCCCTTGTTACGGAGCACCTGAATGGCCAGGCCCATAAGATGATAGGATCCAAGGGCATGCTGAAACCTTGTATGGGTGGCCCCGGGGTAGACAAGATTCGTAAGGCCCAGCTGCTTGATACTTCGAAGCCTTTGAAAATAAGGATGTTCGACAATATCAAAGTGTCTTTCGCTGGATATCTTGATAAACCCGTATACCGGATCATTTATAATTTTCTTCTTATTCGTTCCCGTCGCTGACATTATACAATTAAAAGCGAGTTTAAGGTAATCATTATCCCCCGTGTTAACAACCATGACTGTAAAATTTGAATAAGATGCCAGAGGTATTGTTAGACAAGGCGCCTTCTAAAATTCGGGTACCTTCGGGATGTTAAAACGACACTACATAGCTTCGCGATGTCAGGTGTCTTTTTTAACAATCCCTCAGGTACTGCACCCGAATTTTGCAGCGCCGGTCTAATAATGCCGAAGGCATTCAAATTTTACAGTCATGGTTGAATTCATAATACAGAGCGGGATAGGGATTTGATTTTGCTATATAATTGTTTTTTATTATTTTTGCGGCCAGATATCAGGATTTTGTAGGGGACGAGAGTCCCCTATTTTATTGAATTGGCATGATCGAAAGGGAAACAATAGAAGCTCATTTGAAGCAGATCCTCACGGGAACGGAGATCTTCCTGGTTGATGTCAGGGTTGACAGCAGTAACAGGATTACAGTGCATATAGACAAGATTGATGGCATATCCATTGATGATTGCGTCAGGATCAGCCGTGATCTGGAGGGAAGGCTGGACAGGGACAGGGAGGATTTCGCACTTGAGGTTTCTTCCCCGGGACTGGATGCTCCGTTTAAAGTTACGGAGCAGTACCGGAAAAACATCGGGAAAATGGTAAAGGTACAGTCCGCAGACGGTGAAACATACCTGGGGATATTAAAGCAGGTTGAAGAGAGCGGCATCAGGCTGGAGATACCAGCGGTAAAAAAGAATGAAGAGCCTGAATTAAAGGATCTGGCTTTCGGGGATATTGTTACGACAAGGATAGATATTCAGTTTTAAGGAACAACAAACAAACACATAGAAAAATGGAATCACTTAATTTGATTGACACTTTTTCAGAATTCAAGGAGCTGAAGAATATTGACAGGGCAACCATGATGACTGTCCTTGAAGATGTTTTCAGGGGACTGATGGTAAAGAATTACGGATCGGACGAAAATTTTGACATCATTATCAATATCGACAAGGGAGACTTTGAAATCTGGAGAAACCGTGAAGTGGTTGAGGACGCCGAACTGGAAGATCCGAATCTTCAGATTACGCTTACAGAGGCGAAAAAAATCGATGAGGATTACGAAGTAGGCGAGGATGTAACAGATGAGGTAAAGCTGGCTGACTTCGGCAGGAGGGCCATTCTTTCGCTAAGGCAGAATCTAACTTCAAGGATCCTCGACCTTGAGAAGAACAACCTCTATGCAAAATACAAGGACCGGATCGGTGAAATTGTGACCGGTGAGGTGTACCAGGTATGGAAGAGGGAGATACTGGTGCTTGACGATGAAGGTAATGAGCTGATACTGCCGAAATCGGAACAGATTCCCTCCGATTATTTCCGCAAGGGGGATACCATTCGTGCTGTTGTCATTAAGGTGGAGATGAAGAATAACAATCCGCTGATTGTGCTTTCACGCACATCACCGGTTTTCCTGGAGCGCTTGTTCGAGCTTGAAGTGCCCGAGATTTTCGATGGACTGATCACCATTAAGAAGATCGTCAGGGTTCCCGGTGAAAGAGCCAAGGTAGCCGTTGAATCATACGATGAAAGGATTGATCCTGTAGGTGCCTGCGTAGGTATGAAGGGATCGAGGATCCATGGAATCGTGAGGGAGCTGAAGAATGAAAATATTGACGTGATCAATTTTACCAATAATGTGCAACTGTTCATTCAGAGGGCCCTCAGTCCCGCGAAAATCAGCTCCATCAAACTGAACGATGAGGAAAATGAAGCGGAAGTATACCTGCAGCCCAATGAAGTATCACTGGCCATTGGTAAAGGGGGACTTAACATCCGGCTGGCCAGTCAGTTAACCGGGTATGAGATTGATGTTTACAGGGAGGGTGTTGAAGAGGACGAGGAAGATGTAAACCTGGAAGAATTTGCCGATGAAATTGAAAGCTGGGTCATCGATGAGCTAAAATCAATCGGATGCGATACGGCAAAAAGCGTTCTGGACCTCAGCGTTGAGGATCTTGTGAAAAGGACTGATCTTGAGGAAGAAACAATCCAGGAAGTTGTTAAAGTATTGAATGCGGAATTTGAATAATTTATCTTATTAGTACTATATTAGCAGATTATTTATAGCGTATGGCAGGTAAGGGGACAAGGCTGAGCAAGATTGCACGGGAGTTTAATGTCGGGCTTTCCACGATCGTGGAATTCCTGAACAAGAAGGGTTATGATGTAGATCCCAATCCCAATACCAAGGTGTCGGAAGAGATATATGATATCCTGGTTGAGGAGTACAGTTCTGATATAAGTGTAAAGAAGGAATCTGACCGCCTTAGCCTGCAAAACCTTCGTGAGAAGAAAGACAGTATTTCAATAAATGACATCGATCAGCAGAGACCTGCAAAGCAGGATGCTGAAGAGGAGGTTTTCATTAAGGACCCCACTGCTCCGAGTAAGATTGATCTCGCTGAAGAAGAGGTTGAAATAAAGGTAGTTGGCAAGGTAGACCTGGATAAGGTAAGCACCAGAGGACCGAAGAAAAAAGATGAAGATACAGATGTCGGGGATAAGACAGATGAAGAAACAGACAAAAAACCTGAAAAGAAAACCCTAAAAGAAACTGCAAAAACCAAGACTGAGCCGGCCGGGAAAACTCCTTCGAAAAAACCTGCGAAAAAGACCGGGGATACAAAGGAAGAAACTAAAATCCCAGTCGAAGATAAGACTGTCAAAGACATCCCTGAAACCGGGGATAAGCCGGATACAGAAAAGACAAAAAAGAAAGAGGATGATAACTTTATCAAAACCAGGATCGAAAAACTCAATGGCCCCTCGGTCGTAGGGAAGATAGAGTTGCCGGTAGAGGAGAAAAAAGAAACAGATAAAGAATCAAAGAAGAAACGCAAGCGGATCAAGAAAGAACCTGAACGGAGAGTGGATATCGGGGATAAACCCCAGAAGGAAGCTGCCGATAAGGGGAAAACCCAGAAAAAGCAAAGCCTCAAGAGGAAAAGAAAACCGGTCAAACCCGAGGTGAGCGAAGAGGATGTTCAGAAGCAGGTAAAGGAAACCCTTGCCCGCCTTACTGACAGGGGGAAATCCAAAGCAGCCAAATACAGGAGGGAAAAGCGTGATGCCGTCTCCCAGAAAATGCAGGAGGAGGCTATCCGGCAGGAGGAGGACAAGAATCAGATCAAGGTGACGGAATTTGTGACCGTGCAGGAACTCGCATCCATGATGGATGTTTCGGCTACCGAGATCATAGCCAAATGTATGGAGCTTGGCCTGTTCGTATCAATAAACCAGCGTCTTGATGCGGAAACCCTGGCCTTGGTAGCAGATGAGTTTAATTATAAAGTCGAATTTATCAGCGTTGAAGTCCAGGAAGCCATTGCAGAAGATACCGACGATCCTGAAGAACTTGAATCCAGGCCGCCTATTGTAACAGTTATGGGACACGTTGACCACGGGAAGACCAAACTTCTTGATTACATAAGAAGCGCCAACGTTGTTGCCGGTGAGGCAGGGGGCATTACACAGCATATAGGAGCCTACAGCGTAAGTCTCGACGATGACAGGCATATTACTTTTCTCGATACTCCGGGACACGAAGCTTTTACAGCCATGAGAGCCCGTGGCGCCCAGGCAACAGATGTGGTCATTATTGTTGTGGCTGCCGATGACGGGGTCATGCCTCAGACCGTAGAGGCCATAAATCATGCACAGGCCGCAGGTGTTCCTATAGTATTTGCCATTAATAAGATCGACAAACCCACGGCCAATGCGGAGAAGATCAAAGAAGAACTTGCCAAAATAAACTACCTGGTGGAGGACTGGGGAGGTAAGTACCAGTCCCAGGAAATCTCCGCAAAAAACGGTATTAACATCAGTGAGCTCCTTGAAAAGGTACTCCTTGAAGCCGAATTACTCGAGCTGAAGGCCAATCCCAACAGGAGCGCAAGCGGTTCGGTCATCGAATCAACCCTGGATAAGGGACGTGGCTATGTGACTACCATTCTGGTCGAGAACGGCACCCTTGAGATCGGTGATGTACTGCTTGCAGGTGCATTTTTCGGGCATGTCAAGGCCATGTACAATGAACGCGGCAAGAAGATCGAGAAGGCAGGTCCTGCAGCTCCGGTCCTGATACTGGGACTCAACGGAGCTCCGCAGGCTGGTGACCGGTTCAACATCATGGAAAGTGACAAGGAAGCCAAGGAAATTGCCAATAAGAGGGAACAGTTGCAGCGTGAGCAGGACCAGCGGACCCAGAAGCATATCACCCTGGATGAGATCGGAAGGCGGATTGCCATCGGGAATTTCCAGGAGCTCAATATCATTGTCAAGGGAGATGTTGACGGTTCCATCGAAGCCCTGAGTGATTCACTGATCAAACTGTCTACCGAGGAAATCCAGGTGAACATAATCCACAAGGCAGTCGGCCAGATAAAAGAGGCTGACATTATGCTGGCCGCCGCATCCAATGCCATCATCGTTGGATTCCAGGTAAGGCCATCACTGGGTGCCAGGAAGCTCGCCGAAAAGGAAGAAATCGATATACGGCTTTACTCGGTCATCTACGATGCCATCGAGGAGGTCACAGCTGCCATGGAAGGTATGCTTTCACCCGACATCAAAGAAGAGATCATAGCAACCGTTGAGATCCGCGAGATATTCAAGATCACGAAGGTGGGGACCGTTGCAGGATGCATGGTTAAGGAAGGCAAAATCAACCGGAACTCCAGGATCCGTATTATTCGCGACGGGATTGTAATATACACCGGAGATCTTGGTTCACTTAAGAGGTTCAAGGAAGATGTCAAGGAAGTAGCCTTCGGATATGAATGCGGGCTGAATATTGCCAATTTCAATGACATTAAGGTCGGTGACATAATAGAAGCTTACCAGGAAGTCGAAGTCCTGAAGAAGCTGTAAACTGACAATCATTTATTCTTAGTCGCTCCCGGTACAACTCGGCCCGGTTTACCGGGCCTCAGACAGTACTGCTCGCTTTAAGAACAATTGATTTTCAACTTTGAAGCAGGAGAGGCAAAAAAAAACCGGCGGA
>CBFDEE010000148.1:0-6824 GCA_965603745.1 uncultured Bacteroides sp.
ATCACAGGTGTCGGAACAGGGGGGCATATAAGTGGTTGTTCAGAGGGATTGAAGGCCGAATTTCCAGATATGAAAACCTTTGCCGTCGAACCCGCCGATTCAGCAGTGATCAGCGGCGGAGAGCCGGGTCCCCATCCAATCCAGGGCATCGGTGCCGGCTTCATCCCGGAAAATCTGCACCGGGAATGGCTCGACGGTATTATTACCATAGAAAAGGACGCAGCCTTTGAATATCTCAGGAGGGCAGCGAAGGAAGAGGGTCTTCTGGCCGGAATCTCCTCGGGCGCGACCCTGGCAGCCATAGCCAAAAAGCTGCCGGAACTGCCGTCCGGAAGCCGCATTCTCGGATTTAACTACGATACAGGCGAAAGATACCTCTCGCTCTTGTAACTTTCCTGCCGATTTGTAATTTTACGGATGTAAAATCCAATCCTATGAAAATAGCCGTTGACTTTGATGGTACCATCGTGGAACACAAATATCCTGCAATTGGAAAGGAACTGTTGTTTGCCATTGAAACCCTCAAGGAGTTGCAGAAGCATAAGCACCAGTTGATACTATGGACCTATCGAAGCGGCAGAGAGCTTGATGAGGCTGTTGATTTCTGTAAGGAACGGGGCCTCGAGTTCTATGCAGTAAATAAAAACTACCCGGAGGAGGAATTCGATGAAAGTATATCCAGGAAGATCGACGCGGAAATATACATTGACGACAGGAACCTGGGCGGTTTCCCGGGCTGGAGCGCGGTGTGGCAGATGCTGAATCCGGACAGTAAAAGCCCTGCAGAGGAATTGAAGGGAAGACAGGCGGGCGACAAATCAGGGAGCTGGTTTAAAAGGGGCTCCAAATAATCCTGACATGTCCCACCTCAAACACAGACTTATTCCCCAGGCAGGTTTAAATTCCCTGCCGGGTACCTCAGGTATCATCCGGAGGTTTTACCAGATCGTGAATACTTGCCGGTCCATAATTGCCATACTAGTATTGATCCTGCCGGTCCTGGTCCTGGCATCCGGCTGCGGAAATAAGGTACAGCCGAAAAGCGGTACGGAGAAAATGGAATCCTCCGTCCCCTCACCAAGGATATCGGGCACAAGGGTGATAACACCCTCTGCAGGGCAACAGTTTGTCTTCGGGCAAAGCATCCCGCTGAAACTTGAACGGATCAGCGATACTCTTCCGGGCATCGACTCAATTGAATTTTATATGGATGGAAAGAGGCTGCATACCTGCTATGAGGAACCATACGAATATGCATACGCAGAAGGAGGAAACAGGGTCGGTACACGGCCTGTCCGGATGATAGGATATTACGCGGACAGCAGAAAGGAATATCACAACCTGGACATCGTTCTTCAATCCGATATTATCCCCCAGAACCTGCATTATAAAATACTCAACACATGGCCGCATGACAGGGGTGCGTATACCCAGGGACTGATATATGAGGAGGGATTCCTTTACGAGGGAACAGGTCAGTGGACCGAGTCATCGCTCAGGAAAACGGATATCCCTACCGGCGAACCGGTGCGGATCATGAACCTTCCCGATGATGTGTTCGGCGAAGGCATTACCATCCTGAATGATAAGATATACCAGCTGACCTATAAATCACAGGTAGGCTTCGTCTATGAGAAAGAGAGTTTTAAACGGATACAAAAGGTCTATTATGAGAAGAAGGAGGGCTGGGGACTCACCAATGACGGCCGGAACCTGATCATGAGCGACGGTTCGCACAGGATCTACTATATGGATCCCGAATATTTCACGGAGATCAGGCAGATCGAAGTATACAACGATAAAGGCCCGGTAAGCCGGCTGAATGAACTTGAATATATCGATGGGCGGATATTTGCAAATATTTACGGCGAGGAAGAAATCGTGATCATCGAGCCGGAGAGTGGAAGGGTAACCGGTAAGATCAATATGAAAGGGATCCTAGCGAAGGAAGACCGGCATCGCAGGATCGATGTATTTAACGGGATAGCATGGAATCCGGATGAACGGTTACTCTATGTTACGGGAAAATACTGGCCCAGGCTTTTTGAAGTCAGGCTGCAGGGCGTTTTATTGTTCTGGAAATATCCTGTCAGCACCTTCACGCTTTTCGGGATTATGTTAAATTCGATGGGCGTATGCCCCAGGGATTCTCCATCCGTTTCCAGCCTTATCATATCCCTCGATTCGACCCGTATGGATTTACCCGTATAACTATCGACTTTCGGGTGTTTGTCAATGGTGCCGTTATAGAGCCTTTTCAGGCTCAGGATGACATTGGGTTTGCTGAGTTTTTTTATGATCGTCAGGTCGAACAGGCCGTCATCGGGTATAGCATTGGGCGCCTGTATCATTCCTCCCCCGTTATACCGGCAGATGCCGACATTCATGCTGAAAATCTTATTCTCCACGTCCAGCCCGTCCACGTTGATCAGGGCTTCCACATGACGGAAATTTATGAGGCTCGTTAAGATGTTGATGAAATACAGCAATATGCCTCCCTTACCCTTTTCTTTCATCCTGTTTGACTTGCGGGCTACTTCCGCATCAAACCCCATTCCTGCAATATTCACGAAATAGCGGTTCACAGATTCATCCTCGTGGCAGTAATTGACGATGCCTGCATCCTGGACAAAGGTCTGGTTCCGGGTCAGTACCTTCACCGCTTCTTCATAATCCGAAGGGATACCAAACATCCTTCCCCAGTCATTCCCGGTCCCGACGGTGATCATGCCCAGGGTAATGTCTGTCGTTTTGAACCGCTTCTGGCCGAAGATCCCGTTAACCACTTCATTCATGGTTCCGTCACCGCCGACTACGACAACCTTCTGATGGCCATCCTTCTCAATATATTCAATAGCAATCTCGGTTGCATGCCCGGGGCGCTCGGTGAATACGGGATTGAATTTGAGATCGTACTGCCTGAGATGTGCGGATATCTTTTCCCAGTCCAGCAGTCCCCTGCGCCTCCCTGCATTGGGATTTACTATGACAAGCCATCCCCGGTCCTCTCCTTTTTCCTGCGGCATAAATATGAATTTATGGTTAAATCAGCTTATAAATATCCAAAAAAAAAATGATGCGAGGCAAGTCCGGGTTGCTCCGGCGGCTGATTTCTTCTTCCGGAGGGTGATAAACACGTTCCAGGAGAGATTCCTTACCGGTCCGGAACGGATGATTATAAAACCTTTACATTCAGGCCGATATGCATTGTTAATAAGGTGTTAAAAACTGCATGGGAAATTGTTTACAATAAGATTAGAATAAAAATGAAGCGATGCTTCAGAAGTTGTTAAATTTGAAGCCCACACAGAATAAAAATCAAAAGGGAAGGAATGGGTAAAGTAATTGCACTGGCGAACCAGAAGGGGGGGGTTGGAAAAACAACCACTGCGATCAATCTAGCTGCCAGCCTGGCGGTTCTCGAACAGAAAGTTTTAATCGTGGATGCGGACCCGCAGGCAAACGCCACATCGGGATCCGGTTTTGATACCAAGAATATTAAAACCAGCATCTATGAATGTCTTGTAGATGAGGTGAATCCGGCAAACATCATACTGAATTCGGAGATCGAGGGACTGGACCTCCTGCCTTCAAGTATTGACCTGGTGGGAGCCGAAATCGAGATGCTGAACCTGCCCAAGCGCGAAAAAGTGCTCAGGAAGGTCATCAGCGGGGTAAAGGATAACTATGACTTCGTCCTGATCGATTGTTCTCCCTCTCTTGGACTGATCACGGTTAACTCCCTGACGGCTGCCGATTCGGTAATCATCCCGGTGCAGTGTGAGTATTTTGCCCTTGAGGGACTGGGGAAACTTCTGAACACCATCAAGATCATTCAGAACAGGCTTAATCCTGAGCTCGAGATCGAAGGTTTCCTGCTGACCATGTATGATTCAAGGCTCCGGCTTTCAAACCAGGTTGTAGACGAAGTGAAGAAGCATTTCCAGCAGATGGTTTTTGAAACCATTATCCAGCGTAACATAAAGCTGGGAGAGGCTCCCAGCTTTGGGAAGCCGGCCATCCTGTACGATGCCGACAGCAAGGGGGCGGTAAGCCATCTGAACCTGGCCAGGGAATTACTGCAGAAGAACGATAAGACCCTTATCAAGAGCGCAGAGAAAATAATTGAATAAGAAGAATATGGCACAGAAAAATGCATTGGGAAGAGGATTGGGGGCATTGATTGAGGATACCAGACAGGAAAATGTGGCACCTGCTGCTGCCATAAACGATATTCCTGTCGAGAAGATCGGGGTAAATCCCTATCAGCCGCGAAAAAATTTTGACGAGGAATCGCTCCGGGAGCTTGCGAGTTCCATAAGGGAGATCGGGATCATCCAGCCCATCACCGTGCGTAGGGTTAACGGAGATTCATACCAGATGATCACCGGAGAGCGGAGGTTCAAGGCTGCCCTTATCGCGGGACTTGAAACCATTCCCGCTTATGTCCGGGTTGCTGAGGACCAGCATATGCTGGAGATGGCCCTGGTTGAGAACATCCAGAGAGAGGACCTGGATTCCATTGAAGTGGCTATCAGTTACCAGCGCCTGCTCGAGGAGGTAAACCTTACACAGGAAAGCCTCAGTGAAAGGGTCGGAAAAAAGCGTTCGACCATAGCCAACTATCTGCGACTTCTAAAACTGCCTGCAGAGATACAACTGGGCATACGTGACCGGCTCATCAGTATGGGGCACGCACGGGCCCTGGTCAATATCCCGGATCCGAACGTACAGATTGATATTTTCCAGAAAATCATCAGGGACGACCTGTCCGTACGGCGGGTTGAGGAGCTGGTAAGGCGCAACAATAATGCCCGCGGTCCCCGGCAGGCAAATGCGAAGCCCGGAAGCCAGGTTACCGAATACGCCGAATTAAAGGATCAACTTTCCCGGTTTTTCGGGACAGATGTGGACTTCCGCAGGAGCAATAAAGGTTCCGGCCGTATCGTTATACCCTTTGCATCGGACCAGGATCTGGAGAAGATCCTTTCCCTGCTGGATCGTATGAACGAGAAATAATACAACACGGCCTGCTCAATACCGGAAATATAAAGAACCATACAGCAATACTGCTTGTTCTGATGGCCCTGATCTGCAACCCACTGGCAGCCCAGGAACCTGAATTTCACATTGTACAGGCCGACACCATTGCCATAGATTCGTTTACAATCGACCACTCACCGCGAAAAGCAGCCATGTTATCAGCGGTTCTTCCCGGTATGGGACAGGTATATAACAGAAAGTACTGGAAGCTGCCGCTGGTTTACGGGGGACTGGGAGGCTTCGCTTATGGAGCCATCTGGAATGCCAGGGAGCACAAATATTACTTCGATCTGTACAAACTCATGACTGAGAACGGTTACCAGGAATGGGAGGGAAGGACACTCCGGGAAGTGGAATGGTATAAGGATACACATCTGCGTTATAAGAACCTGATGATCATCCTGACCGTCGGGTTTTATGTAATACAGATCGTGGACGCCAGCGTGGATGCCCACCTGATCGATTTTGATATAAGCGAGGACCTCTCCCTGAAAGTTGATCCGGTCATTCTCGATCTACCGATGTTTAACACTTATATGCCAGGGACTGACCGGAGCGCTGCCACTTTCGGGTTACGCTGTAGCCTGAATTTCTAGAAAACCCTTATTTTCGCTATTGTAATTTCCATGCTATGCAAAGCAGACCGCATCCTGTCCTTCATTCCATGCTGTACCCAATTATAATACTGGCTGTATACATGATATCATTCATGGTATGCTTTGCGGAGAATGATTCCGTCCGGGTAAATCTGGATGATCTTACCCTGGCTGACAGCCTGGAAGTAGAACAGTTGTATGGGGCCTTCGGGACCAATCTTGACAGCCTGGTGAACTTGTGGTATATCGAAAAAAGCCTGGCAGATGAGCCGGATTCCGCATGGATTGCAGAGCCCGGTTCCTTTATTCCCCGTTTCCCGGATTCCGTATATATTGAAAGGCTGGCCCGGCTGCCTTACAGGGTGGATCTGACCTACAACAAATTTGTAAGGAATTACATCCATGTTTATACCGGGAAGCGCCGGGAACTGGTGGAGGTCCTGCTCGGACTATCCGATTATTATTTCCCTGTTTTTGACGAAATCTTCGATTATTACGGGATCCCTCTTGAACTCAGATACTGTTCCATTATAGAATCCGCCCTCAATCCCAGGGCCGTATCAAAGGCCGGGGCAACTGGGATCTGGCAGTTCATGTACGGCACAGGAAGGAGTTACGGACTGACCGTTAACAGCCTGGTGGATGAACGCAGGGACCCGCTGAAATCAACCCATGCGGCTGCACGGTTTATGAGGGACCTTTACGGGATTTACGGGGACTGGCTGCTGGTCATCGCGGCTTATAACTGCGGACCGGGAAATGTCAACCGGGCGATCCGGAGGTCCGGCGGAAAAAGGGATTTCTGGGATATTTACTATTTCCTGCCGCGTGAGACAAGGGGGCATGTGCCTGCCTTCGTTGCCGCCGCCTATACAATGAATTATTCCCGGGAACACGGACTCTATCCCAGACCCCTAAAACTTCCATTACCGGTCGATACCATAATGATCCGGGATAATCTGCACCTCGACCAGGTGGCGCATGTAATGGATCTTCCCAAAAAAATGCTCCGGGACATTAATCCCCAGTATAAATGGGATATCATCCCCGGAAAGGAGAAACCCTACACGCTCAGGATACCTGTTGAATACTCAACCCGCTTCATCGAACTCCAGGATTCCATATTCGCCTGGAGGGATTCCGTGTATTTCGATCCGGGAAAGATGACAAAATCACCATCCTATT